>NZ_JAPWAD010000007.1:0-86338 GCF_041432695.1 Pauljensenia sp. 27098_8_83
CGTGAACCCGACAGTGTGTCTGCTCGTATAACTTTTTATGCCCAACCCAAACACGCACCCACACCCACCACCCACCACCGGGCAGTGAACACATGCAGGCACAAGAAAACAACCACACACCCACAACAGGCAAGCGCGCTGATTGTTTCCCACAATAATGGGCTCCCTAGAAAGGAGGTGATCCAGCCGCACCTTCCGGTACGGCTACCTTGTTACGACTTCGTCCCAATCGCCAATCCCACCTTCGACCACTCCCCCCGGACAAGCCGGTTAGGCCATGGGCTTCGGGTGTTACCAACTTTCGTGACGTGACGGGCGGTGTGTACAAGGCCCGAGAACGTATTCACCGCAGCGTTGCTGATCTGCGATTACTAGCGACTCCACCTTCATGGGGTCGAGTTGCAGACCCCAATCCGAACTGAGACTGGCTTTAAGGGATTCGCTCCACCTCACGATATCGCAACCCTCTGTACCAACCATTGTAGCATGCGTGAAGCCCAAGACATAAGGGGCATGATGATTTGACGTCATCCCCACCTTCCTCCGAGTTAACCCCGGCAGTCCCCCACGAGTCCCCACCATCACGTGCTGGCAACATAGGGCAAGGGTTGCGCTCGTTGCGGGACTTAACCCAACATCTCACGACACGAGCTGACGACAACCATGCACCACCTGCACACGACCAACTAAATGCCACCACATCTCTGCAGTGCCGCCGTGCATGTCAAGCCTTGGTAAGGTTCTTCGCGTTGCATCGAATTAATCCGCATGCTCCGCCGCTTGTGCGGGCCCCCGTCAATTCCTTTGAGTTTTAGCCTTGCGGCCGTACTCCCCAGGCGGGGCACTTAAAGCGTTAGCTACGGCGCAGAAACCACGGGTGGCCCCCACACCTAGTGCCCAACGTTTACAGCGTGGACTACCAGGGTATCTAATCCTGTTCGCTCCCCACGCTTTCGCTCCTCAGCGTCAGTAACGGCCCAGAGACCCGCCTTCGCCACCGGTGTTCTTCCTGATATCTGCGCATTCCACCGCTACACCAGGAGTTCCAGTCTCCCCTACCGCACTCAAGTCAGCCCGTACCCACCGCACGCCCCCAGTTAAGCCAGAGGATTTCACGGCAGACGCGACCAACCGCCTACAAGCCCTTTACGCCCAATAATTCCGGACAACGCTCGCGCCCTACGTATTACCGCGGCTGCTGGCACGTAGTTAGCCGGCGCTTCTTTACCCACTACCCTCACCACAACCCTAAGTTGCGGCTTGACCATGAGCGAAAGAGGTTTACAACCCGAAGGCCTCCATCCCTCACGCGGCGTCGCTGCATCAGGCTTTCGCCCATTGTGCAATATTCCCCACTGCTGCCTCCCGTAGGAGTCTGGGCCGTATCTCAGTCCCAATGTGACCGGTCACCCTCTCAGGCCGGCTACCCGTCAAAGCCTTGGTAGGCCATCACCCCACCAACAAGCTGATAGGCCGCGAGCCCATCCCCCACCAGAAAAAACCTTTCCACCAACCCCCATGCGAAGGCCAGTGAATATCCAGTATTAGCACCCGTTTCCGGGCGTTATCCCAAAGAAGAGGGCAGGTTACTCACGTGTTACTCACCCGTTCGCCACTCATCCACCCAGCAAGCTAGGCTTCAGCGTTCGACTTGCATGTGTTAAGCACGCCGCCAGCGTTCGTCCTGAGCCAGGATCAAACTCTCCGAACAAAAACAAAAACGTTAAAGCCCAGAAAAACCAACCAACCAAACCAGGCCAGCCAGCAATCCCAACCAAAAACACTCAAAAACAAAAAACAGGCATAAAAAACAAACAAACACACTATCGAGTTCACAAACAACACCTGCACGATCAAGCGCACACGAATCTCTCGCATGTTTTCGAAAGGCGGTCTGCGCCATGTTTCCGCGACCCGAGCTTCTCGCTTCGTTCGCTGCCGTTCGGCGCAACAAGGAAAACAATACGCACTTCTTCCAACACCGTCAAGTCAAGCGCAATTACCTCGCTTCTCAATACGTTTCCCCAGCATTTCAACGATTACAGCCTTCAGACTGGCTCACTTTGCCCCAAAATCACCCAATTTCATGCGCCAGACCACAAAGATTTGGCCGAAATGTGCGCCAGCACTCTCAACATTCCACAGTAACCTGCCTCCAACGCCGGTCCATCAGGGGCCCAGCCTGCACAGATGGCCGCCGCCATCACATTTTTTAGTAAACTCTTTACCTTTTGTTGACCCTGGCGCTATACTCGTGCTCACACCGCGGCTCGCCGCGTCAACGAACATCCATCAACGCTAGGAAAAACGATGAATGGAACCCTGCGTCCGGCTTTCGACCTCGCCGGCACCCTGGATACGATCTCGGGCTTCATGTATACGTACGTGCTCGTCGCGCTCCTGATCGGCGTCGGCCTGTACTTCTTCGTGCGCACGCGCGCGCTCCCGCTTCGTCTCTTTAAGGAAGCGATCCGCGTCGTCACCGAGCCGCCGCAAGAGGAAGGCGAGGTCTCTTCGTTCCGTGCCCTGATGGTGTCCACGGCCTCGCGCGTGGGCGTCGGCAACATCGCCGGTGTTGCGACCGCCGTGACACTGGGCGGTGCGGGTGCTGTCTTCTGGATGTGGGTCATCGCGACGCTTGGCGGCGCCTCTGCGTTTATCGAGTCGACGCTCGCGCAGATCTACAAGAAGCAGGGACCCCACCACTCCTACGGTGGCCCCGCCTACTACATTCAGATGGCGCTCAAGCAGAACTGGTTGGCCACGCTCTTCGCCTCGGTCCTCATCCTGACCTACATGGGCGGCTTCAACCTGCTGGCATCCTTCAACGTTGCTGACGCGTTCACCGGGTACAGCTGGGCGAACGAGTGGACGCCGTGGATCGTCGGCGCCGTGCTCGCGGTGCTCATGGCCGGCTCGATCTTCGGCGGCACGCGTCGCCTCACCGACGTCACGGGCCTTCTCGTCCCGGTCATGGCGATCATCTACCTGGGTGTCGGCTTCGTCGTCATCGTGCTCAACTACCAGAACATCCCCGCGATGTTCGCAGCTATCTTCCGCAGCGCTTTCGACTTCCCGGCTATCTTCGGCGGTTTCACCGGCTCAGCCATGATGCTCGGCATTAAGCGTGGCCTCTACTCGAACGAGGCTGGCGTCGGTTCGGCTCCGAACGCCGCCGCCTCCGCTTCCGTGTCGCACCCCGCCAAGCAGGGCCTCGTCCAGATGCTGTCCGTCTTCATCGACACGATGGTGATCTGCACGCTCACCGCTTTCGTGGTGCTCTCCTCGGGAGTCGGTTCGGATAACGGTGTGACGGGCGCTCCCCTCGTGAAGGACGCCATGGCCACGATCCTCGGCCAGGGTCCTGCGCAGGTTTTCATCTCGGTCGCCCTGTTCCTCTTCGCCTTCACGACACTGGTCGGTAACTTCTACTACGCCGAGGTCAACTTCCGCTTCCTGCTGCGCAACGTGCACATGAAGCACTGGATGCTCTCGATCTTCCGCGCCGTCGCCGCGCTGCTCGTCTTCGCGGGTGCCCTCCTCAAGTTCGAGGTCGCGTGGAACCTGGGCGACATCCTGATGGGCCTCATGGCGCTCATCAACCTGCCCGTCATCGTCATTTTGGGCAACCAGGCCATCCGCTGCGCGAACGACTACGTCGCCCAGCGCAAGGCCGGCCTCGAGCCGCACTTCAAGGCCTCCTCGATCGGCCTGAACCCCGACGAGCTGGACTTCTGGAAGGACGACGCTCCCGTCGCCTCCGAGAAGACCAACGCGTAAGGGTCCTCTCCCCGAGCAAACTGCCCCGGCCTCGTTCCTCCACGTGGGGACGAGGCCGGGGCTTCGCTATGCGCATCGGCGCGGTCATCGCGTTCGGCCAGGGGGCGTGCCCCAGCCGCACGTGGGTTCTCGGCCCGCGTCTGCGCGCTACACCGACGTTTGCGCGAAGCGCACTCGAATCTGCACTCCGCCGACGTGCCCGCACGCGGACAGGGCTCGAGCCACTGCATCGGCGGCCCACCCGAGCATCTCAGGCCGGTCGTGCGGGGCACGCAGAACGGCAGTCGCTCCGGTGCCGGAGGCCATGGAGGACTCCACAGAAAGCCCCATCTGCACACACGAGGCCACGGCCTCGTCGAAGCCCGAGCAGGACAGAACCTGTCTCCCATATCGCACACCCGCCTCCACGTAGATGAGTGGACCGGGGACCAGCAGAGATGAATCGAGCGCGCCGATTAGCAGGCTCCCGTCCTCCCACGGCTTGTTCGCGGTGAAGCGCGCATAGTCCCGCGGCAGCTCACACTCAAAGACACACTCGTCGACGCGCACATCGGCGACGAGCTCGAGGGTGGCCACGGAGGCAATCACAGATGCCACGAACGGGATGTGTGCGCTCGTGTCCCCGAGCCACGTGTCGACGATCGCGTGGCACATCGCTCGGGCGGCGCCGTCCGCGGCAGGGTCCCCCGCCATGCCGGGCACTCTCTGCCCATCAACGCCCCTGCCGAGCGGCGGCGCCTCGATGTCACCGACGAAAAAGTCGAAGACGTAGAGCCCGTGATGGGCTTGATTATCGTCGTAGTCCGCGAACCCCAGCCTCGTGCCGACAAGCACGGAGAGGAAGGCATCGTAGAGGCACTCGCTGTCCTGCGCAAAGAGGTCCGCCACGTGCGGCGTGCGCGGGGACATCTGCCCGCACAGCCACGCCTGCAACGCCACGTAGCGCTCACGTGTCACGCAATCGTCGCTTCCCATGGGAACCTCCTTGTTCCGCCGACAGTCATTCCACCATCGTACGCGGCTATCACGGAACGAGGAAGCCCCGGCCTCGTCCGGGTGACAGACGAGGCCGGGGCAAAGGTCTCAGCAGGTTGCTCAGCGGGTGGCGAGCAGCGCCTCCTCGGCCTCCTTGGTCCACAGGCCGGCGGCGTCAAGCTTCGCGGCAACCGTCGGCAGCTTCTCGGCGAGCTCAGACACGGGGGTCAGGCCCAGGTCGTGCATCATCGGGAAGACCATGATCTTGCCGCCCGAGGTACGGTTCATCACCGCGTTGATGGCGTCGCCGAAGCCCGCCATGCCGGTGATCGCCCACAGGGAGATCGTGGTGTCGATGATGCCGGCTTCGATCTTGCGCAGGACCGTGCGCATGTCGGAGACATCCGAGCCGGAGGTGCCCAGCATGAAGATCTGGCGCTCGATGATGCCCTGCAGGTCGAAGTCGCCGAACGTGCCGGCCGGGATACCGGCAAACGCGTTCAGGATGCCACCCTCGGCCAGCAGGTCGACGGCCTGGGAGACCAGCGCCGGGACGGGCACGAGGCACGTCGCGTAGGTGTAGCCGTACTCCAGGGGCGTCGAGGCGGTGTTGATGATATCCAGCGGAACGCCGTTCTTTTCGGCGGTCGGGCCCACGACCTTCGTCAAGTTGGCCAGTCGCTCGTCCGACAGGTCGGTGCCCACGACGCTGATGCCGGGAACACCGGAGGTGACGGCGCGCATCGTGTGCATGACGCCCATCGGGCCGGCAGCGCCGACGAACACGCACTTATCGTTCTCGCGCAGATCGCCGTTGGCGGGGATCCAGGCGTAGCCTTCGCGCGGATCCGAGCCGGTCGTACCGCAGAAGCGGATGAAGTCGTAGTGAACGCGGCCGATGTCCAGGGACACCTTGCGCGAAATCTTCTCGCCGCCCAAGACGACACACATGGTGCCGCGGGTGCCGATCAGGAGCGCAGCCTTCTCGATCGCGTCGGCGTCCGAGCCAAAGAACACGACGTCGTCGAATTCGCCCTCCACGCCCTCGATGGCATCAGCGCCAACGCGCACGACCTCGGCGGGCTTGTGCTCGGCGGTCAGAGCGTCGATGTCGCCCTCACCGACGACCAGCAGGCGGCCGCCATCGGCGACGTGGTTGCGCTCGGCCCACGCGTAGGAGCCCTCGACGGTCGCCCAGGGCTCGATGAGGCCGACGGCTGCGGCCGACGGGCCCTCCGACACGTGGATGAGGAACTCTTCGCCGTCCGGGGACACAACGCAGCGCTCGTCGACGACGACGAACTCCTCGAGGGCGCCGTCAAAGTTGTAGCCGAAGGCGCCGTTCGACTTCGCGGTGCGCAGGTGCTTCCAGTCGGCCTGGACCAGCAGACGGTCGCCGACCTTGAAGTGCGTGACCTTTTCGCCGACCTGCACGACGCGCACGACGGGCTCGTGGCCGGGCGTCACGGCCTCCTGGTTCGGGTGGTAGGACGGAATGTCCTTGAGGGCGTCCAGGTCGATGCCCGCCACCACGTCCGACTTGCGCGGGTGGCCATCGAACTGATGGAGCAGCTTCGTATCGGAGAAGCAAATGCCGCAGGCTTCGACCTCGAGCATGATCTGCGTCGGGCCAACGGGGTCAACGGGCTTCGCCGGGTTCACGACGAACTCTTCCTTGCCGACGATCTGAATCGCGTACTGGGTGGAGGGAATCTGGGTCATGACTGACTCTTTCACTGGAAAAACAACTGAACGTGGGAAGAAAAGACGAGGCCGGGGAGCTGGCGAGAAACCCGCATGTGTCCCCGGCCTCGTAAGAAGTCAGGAGAGCATCACCTGGCCGCCCGTGACGGGCACGGCCTGGCCGGTCTCGTATTCCTGCTCGACGATGTAGAAGATCGCACGCAGAACGTCAATGCCCTGGGCACCGCGGCGCATAGGGACCTTCGCCTCGTAGAACTCCTTGACGTCGGCGACCGTCTTGGCGCCGGGGACCTTGCCGGAGTTCAGGTACTGAACGAAGAGGCCGCGGTCCGGGTCAGACCAGAGCGGGCCATCGTAGAAGTTACCGGGGCAGATCGCGTTGACCTTCACGCCGTGAGCAACCATCTCGAGGGCGAAGGACTGCACCAGGCCGATGCCGCCGAACTTGGAACCCGCGTAGGCGGCGTTCTTGTTCGAGCCGACGAGGCCGGACTTGGAGTTGATCTGAATGATGTCGGTCAGCCACTCAGGGGCGGTGGAGTGCTGGCGGGCCAAGAGCTGGCCCAGGTGCTTGGTGACGAGGAAGAACGCCACGTAGTTGATGTCCGTGGACAGGCGGAACGCGGAGGCGTCCTGCTCGAGGACGGAGCCGGCGCGCACGATGCCCGCGTTGGAGACGACCAGGTCGAGGCCGCCGGTCACGCGCTCGATCTCGGAGGCCATCGCCGCGACAGAGTCCTCATCGGCGACGTTGACCGTGATCGGGTGTGCGACGCCTTCGCCGCCGAGCTCGGCCGCCTTCGCGGCGGCACCCTCACCGTTCAGGTCGGCGATGAACACGAAGCATCCGGCGTCGACCAGGCCGCGCGCGATCTCCGCGCCAAACCCCTGGGCGCCACCCGTCACGAGGGCGACGCGGCCGTTGATGGTGCGCTCGCCGGTAGTGGTGGCGCGGACCTCGAAAGTCTCCTCGCCTGCGCGCACGACGACGGGAAGCTCCGTCTCCTTCAGGGAGCAGGAGCACACCTCGGTGAGCGGACCGTCGAAGGTGACTGTCGGCTCCGCCGAGCTGGGGGCCACGATGACCGGGCGGCCGAGGGCCTTGAGGAAAAGCCCACGTACCTCGGGAGCGTTACTCATGATGTCTCTCTTTCTTGACGATGCTCGTCAGTTAATCGAAGTGGCTCGGGCGGCGACGTCGGCGGCATCCTCACCGTCGGCAATCGCACGGCCCAGGGGCGCGTACTCGGTGATGCGCTCGGCGAGAGCCTCAGGGGTCAGGCGACCCGTGCGGCCCAGCAGGTGCAGGGACGGATCCACGGAAGACAGGGCCTCGTGCGCGACGAGGGCCCACGTGGCCTCGTTGAGGTCCGCGAACTCGGGGCGACGCAGCTCCTCGCAGGTGAAACGCTGGCGGGGCTGGTTGATATCCACACCCGAGATCTCGAGCATGCCGTGGGCGGCCGCGAGCGCGTGGATGCGCTCGAGCTGCTCGGGGGTGTTGCGCGGGGGCATGTAGGTAACGGCGCGCAGGCCGATGGACTCCATGTACTCGAAGAGCTCGTCGAGGAACGCGTCCTCGAACTTCTCAGCCTTCTTGTCGCCCGTCGGCGAGGCGGATACGTCGCCCAGGTAGGCGTAGGTGGCGATCGCGCCGACCGAGTCGGCGAACTCGACGACCTCGGCCGCGCTCGGCAGCTCGTCGGTGGGCTGGATGTAGATGCGATCCAGGTAGTTGGCCTTCAGGACACCCAGCAGGTCGTACATGAGGTGCGGGTTGTCCTTGTCGGACAGGACGCGCGCGAGGGAGGCGGGAACCTCAACGCCCATCGAATCCAGGCCCTGGACCAGGGCGGGGCCGCGGCCAAAACCGCGGATCAGGGCCGAGGCCATGGCAGCCAGCAGGTGACGCTCGGTGATGCCGCCGCCATTGGCGTACTGGGAGATGCCGACCATGTCCGCCTGGGGATCGAAGGGCTCCAGGCCCAGGTCGGTGAGGATCTTGCCCGCGCTCTCAGCCATGGCGAGGGTGCGCTCAAGGCGGGCGGCGCGCTTGGGGGCGAGCCACTCGGCGACCTTCTCGCGGGCCGGCGCAGGCACGCCCTGCACCGTCATGTAGGCCACGCCCACGGAGTCAGGGTTGTTGAGCTTACGCTGCGCGAGCGGCGTTCCCTCTCCGAAGCGGGCGCGAATCTCAAAGCCGGTGACGGAACCCATGCCCAGAATGCGGGTGGCCTCACTCATCTCGGCTGCCGCGCCGATCGAATCGTGATCGACCGAGCCGACAACGCGCAGGCCGTTACGCCGCGCCAGCAGCGCCGCGTGGGTGGGCGTGTAGGGGCTAAACGAGAAGCACGTGTGGATGTGGTTGTTCGACTCGGGCACCCAGCTGGGGAAGTGCTCGTCGGCGACCACCGCGCGCAGCGCCTCGATGCGCTGGACCGGGGTGGCGGCCGGATCGTTGGTGATGTCCATGGGTTCTGCCATCTCTTCGTTGGGTGGAGAAAAACGGTGATGAATCAAGAATGTGGGCGAGGCCGGGGCTCGGTGAGGAGGAGTGTGGCCCCGGCCTCGCTAGCTCGCGTCAGGGAATGCGAGCCAGGTACGGGGGCGGGCCGGAAAGGGGAACGACCCGCCCCCAACGCCTCAGAGGCCCTCGCGGTTCAGGCGAGCGATCTCGGCCTCGGTCGCGTGCTTCGTGGTGGGCACGTGGCCGGGCAGCGGGAGGATGCGCTCGTGAATCGCGTCGAGGATCCAGGAGACCTGCGGGAAGAAGTACGACTCCATCTCGGGGCCGGGCGTGATGCCGTTGCGCGAGCCGACGACGGCGATCGGCGCGTCGAGCGCGTCGAAGGCCAGGGTCTGCACGTTCGCGGCAACCGTGTTGAGGAAGGAACCGCGCTCGACCGCGTCCGAGGTCAGGACGAGGCGACCGGTCTTCTTCACGGATGCGACGAGCTTGTCGTAGTTCAGCGGGGCGACGAAGCGCAGGTCGATGACCTCGGCGCTCAGGCCGTACTTCTCGGCCAGGACGTCCGCGGCTTCCAGGGCCTTGTACACGGTCGCGCCGTAGGCGGCAATCGTGATGTCGCTGCCCTCGCGGCGGATCGCCGGCTCGCCCTCTTCGGTCTCGTAGTAGCCCTCGGGCACGCCGCCGGGCTCGAAGTCCTCGCCCTTGTCGTAGAGCTTCTGGCTCTCGAGGAACACGACCGGGTCGGTGCCGGACAGTGCCAGGTTGAGCATGCCCTTCGCATCGGTCGGGGTCGTCGGGAAGTAGACCTTCAGGCCCGGGATGTGAGCGACGAGCGCGCTCCAGTCCTGGGAGTGCTGGGCACCGTACTTCGAACCCACTGACACACGCAGGACGAGGGGCATCTTGAGCAGGCCCGCGCTCATCGACTGCCACTTAGCCATCTGGTTGAAGACCTCGTCACCGGCGCGGCCCAGGAAGTCGCAGTACATGAGCTCGACGACCGCGCGGCCACCGGCCATCGCGTAGCCGACGCCGGCGCCCACGATCGAGGCCTCGGCGATGGGCGAGTTGAACAGGCGACGGTAGGGCAGGGCCTCAGTCAGGCCACGGTAGACGGCGAAGGCACCGCCCCAGTCGCGGTTTTCCTCGCCCCATGCGGCCATCGTCGGATCGGTCTTGAAGCGGTGCAGCATCGCCTCGAACAGGCCGTCACGGAACTGGTACATGCGCATCTTGGAGACGGGCTTGCCGTTTTCGTCGACGGAGCTGCGCACCTTCTTCGCCAGAGCCTTGATGCGCGGGTTGTCCTCGAGGTCGATCTCGGGGGTGGCGTCGTCGAACGCCTCAACCTTCTCGTTGGAGAACATGACGGAATCGATGTAGCCGTCGGCAACGCGCGGCGTGGCCTCGTCGTCGATCGCCAGCTTGAGGACGTGCACGAGCTTGTCGGTCAGGGAGGCGGCGTAGCCATCGATCTCGTCCTGCGTGGTCAGGCCGTTGGAGATGAGCAGGTTCGAGTACTCCTTGATGCAGTCGACCTGCTCCCACAGCTCGACCTCTTCCTTCGTGCGGTACGAGGAGGCGTCCGACGGCGAGTGGCCGGAGAAGCGGTAGGTGATGGTGTCCATGAGGACGGGGCCGCGGCCCTCCTCGAGGATCTTCTTCTTGCGGGTGGTCGCATCCGCGACGGCCAGCGGGTTGAGACCGTCGACGCGCTCGGCGTGCATGGCCTCGGGGTTGAGGGCCGCGCCCACGCGGGCGAGGATCTCATAACCCATGGTCTCGCCGAAGGTCTGGCCGCCCATGCCGTAGAAGTTGTTGAAGAAGTTGAACAGGATCGGCGGGTTGCCACCGTCCTCCTCGCGCCACAGGGAGCGGAACTGATCCATGGACGCGAAGTTCATGGCCTCCCACACGGGGCCACAGGCCAGGGCGGCGTCACCAACGTTGGAGACGACGATGCCGGGCTTGCGGTTGATGCGCTTGAAGAGGGCCGCGCCGTTCGCGATCGGCGCGGATCCGCCGACGATCGCGTTGTTCGGGTAGGAGCCAAACGGCAGGAAGAAGGTGTGCATCGAGCCGCCCAGGCCACGGTTGAAGCCGGACTTGCGGGCGAAGATCTCGGCGAGAGCACCGAAGAGGATGAAGTTCTCAGTGAGGTCCTTCGTGTCCTTGTAGTCGATCTTCTCGGCGTAGGACAGGGTCTCGCCGCCGAGGAAGCCCTTCATGATGGACTCGAGCTGCGCGTCGTCCATCTGGTGCATGGCCGAGTAGCACTTGGCGAGGATCTCGCCGTGGGAGCGGTGGGAACCGAAGATGAAGTCCTCGGGCTTCAGCACGAAGCTCTGGCCGACGTAGGCGCTCTCCTGGCCGATGCCCAGGTGGGCGGGGCCGCGGTGGTTGTATTCAACGCCCTGCCAGGCGCCGGTCTTCTTGATGGAGTCGAGCATCGACTCGAAGGTGCGCACGATGATCATGTCGTGGAGCATCTGGACCATGCCCTTTTCGCCGTAGCGGGCGATCTCGGTGTCACGGTCGAAGGTGTACTGGTTGACGGGCACCTCGGGGAACTTCACGTAACCGGGGCGACGTACCTCGTTGGGGTCGATGATGAGAGACTGAGTCATTTTTCTACTCTTCCTTGACGTAGGGGATGTTCGTTAGAGCTTGACGGCCCACGCAGCTTCGCGGATGACCTCGGAGACCGTGGGGTGCGGGAAGACGACCTGACGCAGGTCCTCGACGGTGAGTTCCATCTCGAGGACGGCCTGCGCGCCCCAGATCATCTCCGCGGCGTACGCGCCCAGCACGTGGATGCCCAGCACCTGGTGGGTCTTGGGGTCAACGAGGATCTTCGCCTCGCCGGGGGCCTTGAAGCCGTTCTCCGCGATGAAGCGGCCGGACATGAGGGCGGGAACCTTGGCGACGAGGACCTCGCGGCCCTCGCGCTTAGCGGCGGACTCGGTCAGACCGACGCCGGCGGCCTCGGGGATCGAGAAGACGGCCCACGGGACGGTGTGCCAGCGCATGACCTCGCCGCGCTTCTTCGCGGTGGGATCGAGGATGTTCGCCGAGGCGATCTCCGCCATGCGGTAGGCAGCGTGCGCCAGGAGGGAACGTCCGGTGACGTCGCCGATGGCCCACACGTTAGGCAGGTTGGTGCGCATCGTGTCGTCGACGACGACGCCGCGGTTGATCTCGAGGCCGGCCTCTTCGGCACCCCAGCCCACCGTCGCGGGACGGCGGCCAACGGCCATGAGGACCACGTCGGCCTCGACGCTCAGCTTCTCCTCGCCCTTGGAGTAGTGGACAGTGCCTCCGTCGAGGGACTCGACGCGGCAGCCCAGCTCGAAGGTCACGTCCTTCATGGCGGCGCGGGCCTTGGCGGCCAGGTCGTCGTCCATGAAGGGCAGGATCTCGGGGGCCATCTCGATGACGGTCACCTGGGAGCCGAGGGTGGAGTACAGGGAGGCGAATTCGACGCCGATGACGCCGCCGCCGATGATCGCGAGGCGGGAGGGGACCTCGGGCAGCGAGAGGATGCCCGTGGAGTCCACCAGCGCCGGGTTGTCCTGGGTGCCGGGCAGCGGGGGCATGGCCGGCACGGAGCCCGTGGCGATGATGACGTGGTCCGAGGTGTAGGTCGTCCCCTCAACGGTCACGCGACCGGGGGCATCGAGGTGGCCTCGTCCATTGATGACGGTCACGCCCGCCTTGCGCTCGGTGGCTGCGACGCCGGCGACCAGGCCCTTGACGACCTGATCCTTCCAGGCCTGCATCTGCGTCCAGTTGACGGCCACGCCGCTGGCGTCCACGCCGAACTGGCTGGCTTCCTTGGCGTGCAGGTAGTTCTTCGCGCCGTTGAGCAGGGTCTTGGTGGGGATGCAGCCCACGTTCAGGCAGGTGCCGCCCAGGTACTGCTCTTCGACGAGGGCGACCTTCTTGCCCGCGTGTCCGAGGCGCTCGGCGGCCAGGTAGCCGCCGGGGCCCGCACCGAGGACGATGACGTCAAAATGCGTATCACTCATGAGTGTTCCTCTTTCCTCAGGCCAGGACCGTCACGTCGATGTTTTCGATGGCGGCGACCAGGTCGCGCAGGAAGCGGGCGCCGTCCGCACCGTCGATGACCTGGTGGTCGATCGTCAGCGAGAGGTTGATGCGCTGCTCCACGCCGATCGTGCCGTCGGCGGCCACGGTCGGGCGCGGGGTGATCGCGCCGACGCCCAGGATCGCCGTCTGAGGCAGGTTGATGACGGGGGTGAAGGTCTCGATACCGAAGGAGCCGATGTTGGAGACCGTGAAGGTGCCGCCGCTCAGGAAATCGGGCGACAGGGAGCCGTCGATCGCGCCGCCGGCGAGGCGCTTGGCCTCGTCGGAGAAGGCCTTGAGGCCCAGGGACTGCGCCGAGCGGATAACGGGGACGAGGAGGCCGCGCGGGGTGTCGCACGCGAAGCCGAGGTGGACCTGCTCGAACTGGGTGAGGACGCCGTCCTCGAGGTGAGCGTTGAACACGGGGTACTTGAGCAGGGTGCGCGACACGGCGAAGCAGACCAGGTCGTTGAGCGTGATCTTGTTCAGGCCCAGGGACTCGTCGGCGTTCTTGACCTTCTTGCGCATCGCGAGGATGCCGGCGGCGTTGGCCGTCGTGTTGAGGGTCAGCTGCGCGGTGGAGGTCAGGGACTCCATCATGCGCTTGGCGACGACCTTGCGCACGCCCTTGAGCGGGGCGGAGGTCGAGGCACCGGGGAAGTCGGCCGCGGCGGCGGGGGCTGCGACAGCGGCGGCGGGGGCGGCCTCGGGCGCGCGGCCCGCGTCGGCGACGGACACGCGTCCGCCGATGCCGGTGCCTTCGGTGGCGCTCACGCCGGCGGCGCGCGCGGCGGAGGTCAGGACGGGGCCGGCGGCGATGGCGGCGGCAACATCACGCTCGATGACGCGGCCGTGGGGACCCGAGCCCTCGGAGATGGACGAGGCGTCGACGCCGTTGGAGGCGGCGAGGGCGCGGGCGCGCGGAGAGACGGCGCCGGTAGCGCGCTCGGTCGCGAACGCGGGGGCAGCGGCCTGCTCGGGGGCGCCGGCCTGCTCGGCGGGAGCATCGGCTTCGGCGGGGGCGCCGTCGCCACCCGGAACGAGGCCGGAGATGTCCTCCCCGGGCTCACCGACGATGATGAGCGGATCCTTGACGGGGACCTCGTCGCCTTCCTCCCACAGGAGCTTCAGGACGGTACCCTCAGCGGTCGAGGGCACCTCCATGGTCGACTTGTCGGTCTCGATGGACGCGAGCGTCTGGTCGACGGCGACGGTGTCGCCTTCCGCGATCATCCACTCGACGATGATGCATGACTCAACAGAGTTGCCCAGCTGGGGCATCACCACGATGGTGGCCATGTAATTCCTCCTAGACGATGCGCAGCTTCGTGCGCTCGGCCAATTCCTTGATGGATTCTTCGGGGATCTCATCGTCGGTGATGATTCCGGTGACCTCGTCGATCCCCATGAAGCTGACGAAGCCGGCTTCCCCATACTTGGAGGAGTCGGCGAGCAGCCACGTCTCTTGTGCGCGGGTGCGCATAATGGAACCGACCTGTCCACCCTCCACGAGTTGGGTGGTCAGGCCGCGATCAACGCTGAACCCGTCGGTCCCGAGGAACGCGACGCGTGCGTTGAAGTCATTGATAGCGCGCTCTGCAACCGGTCCCACGAGGGACTCGGACTCGGCGCGGAAGTGCCCACCCGTCAGCGTGATATTGAGGCTCGGGTTGGAGCGGGCGTTAGCGAAGACAAGCACGGAGTTGGTCAGGACCTGCACTCCGCGCTTGCCGGTCAGGTACTTGACGATGAGGGCGCAGGTGGTACCGGCCTCGATCATGACGCGATCGTCGTCGTGGATCATGTCGGCAGCGGCGCGAGCAATGCGTTCCTTGACCTCGACACGATCGTTCTGGCGCAGGTGAATGTTACGGAAGGTGGTGGGGCGCGCACCGCCGTGGGTGCGCACGAGGTAGCCCTGCTCGTCGAGGGCCTTCAGCGAGGCGCGCACCGTCACGGGCGATACGCCCAGATCGGAGGCAAGCTGCGCGACGCTCACCTCACCCTCCCGGGCGAGGCGATCCAGGATGTAGTTCGTGCGTTCTTCTGCACGTCCCATGGGGCACCTCTTCGTGGAATCAGCGGCATTCCTTGTCGCTTTACCTTTCGTTACGACAAGAATAGTCACTAAAACGAAAGTATGCAACATCACGCAAGCTGTTCATACACCCGTGCAGGCGGGACGCACAAACGTTCAGAACACCGTCATTCATTCGGCACATTTGACGGATATTGCAGGGATAAATACTCTGGTGGGCGGCCCTCTCGGGCCACCCACCAGCTATGAAACTCTCACTCCACGCCAGGGCTATCATCCGCTCGAAACGAAAACGAAACGAAAGCGCTCGTCACTCGCGGCACAAGCCCATCACTGGCGCGGCAAACGGGCTTTACTCCCCGGGCTGACGAACGCCCACCGTGAGCAGCAGATTGCCGTACAGGCGCTGCTCGCCCGTCGCAACGATAATGCCCACGTTCTCGTCGCGCGCAGCATCGTAGAAGTCCCAGCGGGAAATTTCACCGAACTCGACGCCGGGCAGAGCCGCACGGAACTCGTCGTGGATCGGGATCTCCACCGGATCAGCGTCGGGTGCGGGGGTCATGATCTCGGCACGCTCGATCGGAATCGTGCGCTTGAGGACGTCGAGGACCTGGCTGACGTCCAGGAGCCCCGGAGCCAGGTTGAGGGAGATGAGTTCGCAGCGCGGGTTCACACCCGTCGTGTGCGGGTAGTTCGCGTCAGCCAGCAGGATCTTCGAACCGTGACCGGCGGCCGCGAGCGCGCGCAGGAACTGCGGGTGAGTCATCGGACCATAGAGCATGAACGTGCCTTTCTTACAGGTGTGAACTGGCCCGGATGACCAGCTCGGGGTCGAGAACAATGTCCTGGGAGTGTCCCCCGCCCATAAGCGAACGCACGAGGCGCACGGCGGTGCGCCCGAGGCGATCGAAGGGCTGGTGGATCGTCGTGAGCGGGGGTGCATAGGAGTCCGCGCCGTCGATGTCGTCGAAGCCGACGACCCGCACGTCGCGCGGGACCACTCCCCCGCGCTCGTAGATGTAGCGCATCGCGCCGAGGGCCAGCTGATCGTTGGCGGTCTGCACGCCCTCAGGCAGTCGCCCGGCCGCGCGCATCACGTCGTAGCCGTCGCGCGAGTCCCAGGAGTCGGGCTGGAGCACGACGGGTTCGATGCCGTACGCCTGGCATGCCTGCTCGTAGCCGAGCCTGCGCATCTGCGCGTCCGACCAGCCGGCGGGCCCACAGATATGAACGACGTCGGTGAGCCCCTGGGCGAGCAGGTGCTCTGTGGCCAAGCGCGCCCCGCGCACGTTGTCGACGGCAACCGTCGAGATGCCATCGAGCCCTTTTTCACTCGTCAGAACGAGGACGGTCGGGAAACGCTTGCCCGCCTCGATTGCGACGTCGATCGTCGGATCCTGGCCGCCCAGGATGATGACGCCGTCGACATCGAAGGGAGCAAAGTCGTTGCGCAACTGCCCATCCGGCCCGTACGCGTAGGACAGGGACACGTGGTAGCCGGCCTGCGACGAGGCGTTGAGGATCGACAGCAGCACGCGCCCGTGCCCGTGGAACATGGGGGCCGCCAGCACGACCTGCAGGACGTTCGTGCGCTTGGCCGCGAGCGCGCGCGCCGCGTAGTTGGGCACGTAGCCCAGCTCCTCGACGAGCTTCGAGATGCGCGCACGCGTCTTTTCTGAGACCTCGGGATCCCCGCGGACCACGCGCGACACGGTGTTCGTCGAGACGCCCGCGCGCCGCGCGATGTCGGCCAGGGAGACTTTTTTAGCCGCGGGTCGGGACGTGGACATGGGTCGCTGCGCTGGCTGCGATGACGGAGGCGCGATCTTCCTCGGCGAGAGCACCGATGGTTTCGAGCTGGGCGAGGAGAGAACCGAAGGTCGAGGCCTCGATGGGGCCGCGCACGACGGTGACTCCCGAGATCTGGGCGGTCAGGTCGCACAGCAGGCGGTTACGTGCGCCGCCGCCCACGAGGTTGAGCTGGTCGGGGGCCTTCCCCGTGGCCTCGGTGAGCTCACCAATCGCGCGCGCGTAACGGCGGGCGAAAGACTCGATGATGACCCGCACGTACCCCGCCATGGAGTCGGGACGGGCCGCGCCCTGGGCGTCCAGGGCCTCGTCGATCTTGCGCTGCATATCGCCGGGGGTGGCGAAGGCCTCCTCGTCGGGATCGAAAACACCGGATGCGGCGGGCAGCTCGCGGGCCTGGGCGACCAGCTCGTCGGTGTCGGTGGGCGTGCCCTCGCGCTCCCACTGGCGCTGGATTTCCTGAAGGATCCACATGCCGGTGATGTTGAAGAGGGGACGCACTCCCCCGTCGGTGCGACC
Organism: Pauljensenia sp. 27098_8_83; assembly: GCF_041432695.1. Classification (NCBI taxonomy): domain Bacteria; kingdom Bacillati; phylum Actinomycetota; class Actinomycetes; order Actinomycetales; family Actinomycetaceae; genus Pauljensenia; species Pauljensenia sp. 27098_8_83. The sequence continues at coordinate 17,391 of NZ_JAPWAD010000007.1, forward strand.
CTCGTTCGTAATGCCGAGGTCGAAGGCGGCGTCGCTCATGAGGGGTTTGTCCTCAATGGCACCCAGGACCGACCAGGAGCCGCAGGACAGGAAGTAGGCGCGCTTGCCCTCCTCGATGGGCAGGCCGTGGACCGCGCACGCGGAGTCGTGGGCACCACCGCGTACGACGGTCAGGGTTTCGAGGCCGGGAACCGTGCAGGGGCCGACAACGGTCCGGTCGGCGGACAGCTCACCGAACCAGCCGCGCGGGATGCCCAGGCGGGAGAAGACCTCGTCGTTAAAGTCGCCACCGCCGGGGGTGAGCAGGCCCGAGGTCGAGGCAATCGTACGCGACCAGCCGACGACACCGGTGAGACGGTACGCAAAGTAGTCGGGCAGGAAGAGGGCAGCAGCGACGCGCCGGGCGTCGTCGGGATTTTCCCGCAGGTAGGCGAAAAGCTGATTCGCCGTGTTGATGGTGGCCGGCTGGTTGCCGGTCAGGTCGAAGAACTCGCGGTCGCCGATGCGCTCGCGGAAAGCATCCAGGGTGCGGGCGGTGCGCTCGTCGCGGTAGGCGACGACATCGCCGACGAGTTCACCGTTCTCATCGAGGGGGGCCCAGTCCACGCCCCAGGTATCAATGGAAACGGCGCGGGCATCGGGGAAGCGTTCGAGGGCCTTCTTCAAGCCGGTGATCGTCTCGGCCTCCATCGTGGCCACGTCCCACGTGAGGGTGCCATCTTCCCGGCGGCGCGCCTCGTGCTTAAAACGATGGATGTCCGTGACATCCAGGCGGCCATCGCGTAGCGTTCCGGCGAGGACTCGTCCGGACGCGGATCCAAGGTCAACAGCAAGTACGGTGGTCATTGAAGGTCTCCTCCAGATACGCCCTGGCTCGGCGTGTCCCGTCGTTGGGTTCTCGTGCAGCTTTCCTCATCGGCGAGGCCGGGGCTGCGTCCCGGGAAAAGAGCCCCGAGGGGGTGGCCCGGTCGGGCCCGGGGAGAGAGGACACCCGAGCCCGACCGGGAGTTGCATCAGCGGTACATCGGACCGAAGGTGTCGCAGGCGCGGAAGTCCGCGGCCTCGAGGGACTCGGTGCCGAACAGCGACCACGCCTTGGGACGGAAGATCCGCTCCTCGGGGACGTTGTGCATGTTGACCGGGATGCGCAGCATCGAGGCCAGCGTGATGAGCTGACCGCCGATGTGGCCATAGGAGATCGCGCCGTGGTTAGCGCCCCAGTTGTTCATCACGTCGTAGACGCTCTTGAACGCGCCCTCACCCGTCAGGTTCGGGACGAACCAGGTGGTGGGCCACTCGATGTTGGTGCGCTCTTCGATGGTGTAGGCGACCTCGTCGGGGAGCTCGACCGTGTAGCCCTCGGCGATCTGCAGGACCGGTCCGAGGCCGCGCACCAGGTTGATGCGGCACATCGTCACGGGCATCTCGCCGGAGGTGCGGAAGTGGGTCGAGAAGCCGCCGCCACGGAAGTAACCTGTCGAGGCCGGGTGGAAGGTCGTGGCCTCGAGCGTGGCGTCGCGGTCCTCCTCGGTCAGCTCGTACCAGGGCTTGATGACGTTCTTGCCGTCGCGCACAGCCTTGCCGGCGCCGTCCAGCGTGGTCGAGCCGGAGTTACGCAGGTCGAGCAGACCGGCGGCAGCGCGGCCCTCGGGCTTCCAACCGGTGGCCTTCTCGATGGACTCGGGGCTCCAGTAGGTGCGCACGTCGGAGAAGATCTGCGGCGTGTTGGTCAGCAGGTAGCCGAACAGCATCGACGCACCGTTGAGCGAGTCGTTCTCGGTGGCCACGACGGAAGGCTGGCGGATGCCGGTCCAGTCGAAGTTCGTGTTGAGGATGGTCTCCAGAACGTCGCCGTTCGGGAAGTGGTCCGTCCACTGGCGCTGGCCCTGGAAGCCTGCCGCGATGGCGCCGTGGCCGCCGGCCTCTTCCTCAAAGCCCAGCTCGGCCAGGCGCGGGTTGCCGTGCATGAGGTCGCGGGCGATGAGCGTCATCTTGGTGACGAACTTCCACCAGTCCTCGTGCTTCTCCGGGTACTGCCACTCCGGCGGGTTCCAATCCTTGCCCTGCTTGAAGTTCTCGCGGATCCACTGGTACGCCTTCTCGTACTCCTCGGGATCGTAGATGCCCTCATCGATACGGCGGGTGAACTCGGACATGTCGATGTACTCGTTGCGCATGCCGAGGTAGGAGCCGAAGAAGTCGGGGTTGACGACAGAGCCCGCGATACCCATGGAGACGGAACCCATGGACAGGTAGGCCTCGCCCTTCATCTGCGCAACGGCCAGACCGGCGGTCGCGTAGTCGAGGAGGCGGGTGCGCACGTCCTCGGGGATGGAGGTGTCGTCAGCGTCCTGCACGTGCTCGCCGTAGATACCGAAGGCGGGGATACCGATCTGAGCGTGGCCTGCCAGGGCGGCGGCAAGGTACACGGCGCCGGGGCGCTCCGTGCCATTGAAGCCCCAGATGGCGTGCGGCATCGCGGGGTCCATGTCGGTGGTCTCCGTGCCGTAGCACCAGCAGGGGGTGACCGTCACGGTCAGGCCGACGTTGTTCTCGCGGAACTTGGCGGCGCAAGCCTGGGCCTCGTGGACGCGGCCGATCGTGGTGTCAGCGATGACGACCTCGACGGGGTCGCCGTCCGGGTAACGCAGGTTGGAAGAAAAAAGCTCGGCGACGGACTTCGCCATGTTCATGGTCTGCTCTTCGAGCGACTCACGAACGCCCTTACGGCGGCCGTCAATAGTGGGGCGGATTCCGATGCGGGGGTGGTTTGTCATTATTCCTTCATCCCTCATGATGACGTCGATGTCGGAGCGCGGGGGCGCTCGCCCCCTCGGATCCTGTGAATAAAAAGGTGCCGGGCCCGCGGGTCCCACCCCACCGTCGTGGAGCGGGACCCGCGGCGGGCCACCGGTTCAGTGCGTTACGTCCCCGGCCCCGGCCTCGTGCCCGATGGAGCTATCGGCTCACTCGTACAGGTTCGCCTTGATGTCGGGGTTGTCGATGTTGGTCTTGTCGTACCAGGCGAAGCCCGAGTCGATGACCTTGGGCAGCTCGCCCTTGTTGATGGCGACGACGGCAGCCTTGACCGTGTAGTAGCCGATCTTGACGGGCGACTGGGTGACGGCGCCAGCCTCGGTGCCGGCCTTGATGGCGTCAATCTGGGTCTTGCCCGAGTCGAAGCCCACGACGGTGACATCCTTGCCGGTCTCCTGCGAGCCCTGGACGATACCGGAGGCGGCGGCCTCGTTGGAGCCGTACATGCCGACGATGTCGTCGTTCGCCTGGATGATGGCCTTGGAGGTGTCGGCGGCCTTGGTGACCTCACCGGCGATCTGCTCGTCGAGGAGCTTCAGGTCGGCGGGAGCGTTGGCCTTGAAGTACTCCTTGAAGCCCTCGCAGCGCTGCTTGCCCGTGGTGGAGGTCGAGTCGTGGCAGACCATGCCGACCGAGCCCTTCTTGTCCTTGAGCAGCTCGATCATGTGCTTGGCGGCCTCGGCGGCGGCGGCCTTGTTGTCCGTCTGGACGGTGGTCACGGGGATGTCGGAGTCAACGCCGGAGTCGAAGGCGACGACCGGGATGCCCTGCTTGTTGATCTCGTCGAGCAGGTCGGCGGCAGCCTTAGAGTCGAGGGCAGCGAAGCCGATGGCGGCCGGGCCGGAGTCCAGAGCGGACTTCAGCTGGTCGGTCTGCTCGGTCACCTTGGTCTCATCCTGCGGGCCGACGAACTTGACCTGGTAGCCCAGCTCCTCGCCAGCCTGCTCGGCGCCTTCCTTCACGGCCTGCCAGAAGCGGTGCTGGAAGCCCTTGGAGACGAGGTAGATGGTCTTGGTGCCGTCGCCCTTGACCGCAGCCTTCTCCCAATCCTGAGCGTTGGCAGAGGTGTCGACCTTGGTCGCACCCGAGGAGTCACCGGTCTTGGTGTCAGTCGCGGGAGCGGAGGAGTCCGACGAGGTCGTGCAGGCAGCCAGGCCCAGGGCCATGGAGCCGACAGCGGCGGCGGCGAAGATACGTCCGATGGGGCGCATTGGTATTCCTTTCGTGGGGTGGCGGGGTCATTCCCGCCCTTGGGTGTGTGGACCGACGTCGGTCCACGATGGGTGAATTGAATGGGTAAGAATCAGGCGGCGTTCTCGCGAACGCGGCGGATGTTGTCGATGACGACGGCGAGCAGCAGGACGATACCGGTGACGACGAACTGCCATTCGGCGGCGATACCCATCATCGTCAGGCCCTTCTTCAGGGTCTCCATGATGATCGCGCCAACCAGGGCACCGGGGATCGAGGCGCGGCCACCCGACAGGGACGTACCACCGATGACAGCCGCGGCGATGACGTTAAGCTCCATGCCCACGCCCTCAGCGGGCTGGACCAGGCCACCACGCGAGGAGTAGAGGACCGCGCCAATAGCCATGAAAGCACCCGCGACGACGTAGATGATGATCTTCCACAGGCGCACGTTGACGCCGGAGAGGCGCGTGGCCTCCTCGTTGGAGCCGATCGCGAGGGAGTAGCGGCCGAGCAGCGTCTTGTTCATGAGGAAGGTCGCCAGGACAGTGAGGACGACGAAGATCAGGACGGCGTTGGCCACACCGGGGATGATCTCGCCACGCGCGATTGCCTTGTAGCCCGTGTTCGCGATCGTGATGGAAGCCTTGTCCGAGATGATCAGCGCGAGGCCTCGGGCGACCATCATCATGGCCAGCGTCGCGATGAAGGGCGGCAGGCCCAGGATCGAGACGTTCAGGCCGTTGACCAGGCCGATCGCCATGCCGACCAGCAGCGTCAGGAGGAGGCCGAGGCCCAGAGGCAGGTTCATCTTGTCGCCCGCCAGGAAGATACCGGCCATAACCGCCACGAGGCTCATGCCCGTACCGACGGAGAGGTCAATGCCGGAAGTCGCGATGACGAAGGTCGCGCCCAGGGCCATGACGCCCGTGTAGGCCGACTGAAGAACGATGTCCAGGTAGATGTTCGGCTTCGCAAAGCCGTTGGCTGCAATGCTGAAGAACAGCAGGATGACGAACAGAGCAACCGTGACGAGCATCAGCTGCATGTTGTTCTTCAGGAAGGTCTTGACAGGCGACGGCGCCTCCAGGCCCTTGTTGTCGACGACGGTGCTCACGCGACTTCTCCGTTCGCTTCTTCCTGGCCGACGGTGGCCAGTTCCATGATGTTTTCTTGGGTGGCTTCCTCGTTGTTGAGGGTGCCGATGATGCGGCCATGGGCCATGACGGCGATGCGGTTGGCCAGGCGCAGGACCTCGGGCAGCTCCGAGGAGATCACGATGATGGCCTTGCCCTGCTCCGCCAGATCCTCGAGCAGCGTGTAAATCTCATCCTTCGCGCCCACGTCGATGCCGCGCGTCGGCTCGTCGAAGATCAGGATGTCGGTGTCACGTTCCAGCCACTTGGCCACGACGACCTTCTGCTGGTTACCGCCCGAGAGGCTGCGCAGCTCGACGTCCACGGAGGGGGTGCGGGTACGCAGCTTCTCCACGTAGTCCTGGGCGACGCGGCGCAGCTTCTTCGTTGCGACGACGGTCGCGGTGGTGAAGTGGCTCATCGCGGCCAGGCCCGTGTTGAAAGAGATGTCCTTGTCGAGGAGCAGGCCGTACTGCTTGCGGTCCTCGGACAGGTAGCCGATGCCGTTCTTGACCGCGTCCGTCGCGCCCTTGATCGAGACCTTCTTACCGTGGACGTAGATGTCGCCCTCGGTGTGGGGGTCAGCGCCGAACAGCGCACGGGCGACCTCGGTGCGGCCGGCGCCGACCAGGCCCGCGAAGCCGAAGATTTCGCCCTTCTTGACCTCGAAGGAGACGTCGTGGACGACCTTGACGGTCGAGAGGTGCTCGACGCGCAGGACGGCCTCGTCGGAGAGCGGCTTGGTCGTGGGGCGCGCGTCGGCGGGGACCTCGCGGCCAACCATCATCTTGACGACCTCGCTCATAGGCGTCGTGGCCGTGTCCACCGTGCCGATGTACTTGCCATCGCGCAGGACCGAGATGCGGTCGGTGAGCTCGGTGAGCTCGGGCATGCGGTGCGTGATGAAGATCAGGCCGGTCGTCGGGCACACGAAGTCGCGCACGAGCTCGAACAGGGATTCGGTCTCGGTGGTCGTCAGAGGAGCCGTGGGCTCGTCCATGACCAGGATCTTCGAATCAAAGGACAGCGCGCGTGCGATTTCCACCATCTGCAGGCGCGCAACCGGCAGGTCGCGGCAGTAGGCGGTGGGATCGATGTTCATGTTGAGGCGCTCGAAGAGCTCGCGCGCATCACGAACCATCTTGCGGTCGTCGACGTAGCCAAACTTGGACGTACCGGGTCGACCGATGTACAGGTTCTGGGCGACGGTCAGGTCAGGAACAATGTTGAGTTCCTGGTGGATGATCGACAGGCCGAGGTCACGTGCGTGCTCCGGCGACTGAATGTCGACCTTCTCTCCCTGCAGCCAGATCTCGCCGCCCGGGTCGGACTTGTGAATACCGGTGAGCACCTTCATGAGCGTGGACTTGCCCGCTCCGTTCTCACCGCAGAGACCCAAGACTTCACCGGGTCGAAGGTCGAGGTCCACGTCGGACAGCGCCTTCACGCCGGGGAACGTCTTTGAGATCCCCTTTAGCTCTAGTAAGTTCGTCACTTCTCACCCCTTGGGTACCAGTAACTTCTCTGTTTCTGGAGTTTTCTTCCCCGGCTTCGTTAACGCTAACGGTCACCGCTCCGGAGAATCGCCCTCTTCGGCGTCTTCTTTAGAGTAGAGCATCACAGGGGTCTACGCGACCGAAATCGAAAGACGCGTAACCAAATCGTAATCAAGGACCGTCGGGCTTTAGCCTGACAATTCCGCAGAATTCTGCAGATTTTCAATGACCGTTCGTGCGACAGCGTCAAGCCAGGCCTGCTCAACAACGCACTTGTCAAGATGCAATTTTCCTCGCTCTGGATCGTGAGGCATCCCCTCTTTCTCCCACTCAGAAATTCCCTCACCTCGTACAGTTGTTGGAAAAGTTCCGTGAACGTTCACGACACGCCACCACGGGACCCCACCACCCCAGTCATGCATGATCCGCCCCACAACGCGCGGACCGGTACCGACCGCCCGCGCAATCATGCCGTACGTCGCCGCACGCCCCACCGGGATTTCCTCCACGACCCTCAGGACAGCTTCAACGAGCTCCTCCCTCACAGCTCGATCATCCTCTCGACCGCCCAGAGCACCTCGCGAGGGTCGATCGGCACCACGGCGAGGTCCGTATCCGCCATAGGCCCAGGTTCATCTCCGAGCAGCCCTGATGACATCGGGTTCACAATCCTCCCATCGCCACCGGTGGCCGCACCCGGCTCGGCCACCACGCCGCCTCCCCTCCTCAGGGCACCCTGCTCGCCCGGGCGGCCACGGCCTCGTCGAGGAGCCTGTACATCCTCCGTATCACCCGCCTGCGGCAAGGCCGCACCCTCAGCTGCGGAAGGAGCCCACCGCGCGTCGGAGGACTCCCGGACGAACGCGTCGCCCACCTGGTACGTGACGCCAGCACAATCCAGGATGCGTAGATGCGCGTAGGGCGCTCTCCACATGTTCTCAGCGCGGCAAACCACGAAGGCAAACGCATGATAGTCCCCCGCACGCAACGCATCGGCGATGGGCGATCCCTCGGGCGCGACGCCAGAGATTCCGCGCAGGACGCGGAACGTGTTCCACAGGGGCCTCTCCCCCAGCTCCATCGCCTCGGCGGGCAGCCAGCGCAGGCCGTCGACTTTGCCCGTGCGCGGGCCGAGGCGCGTGAAGCCTCGGACGAACCCAACGATCTCGCTGGGGAGGATCTCATCAACCTTCACGACGCGCGTGCGATGCAGCTCCACGAGCGCACGATCCCTACTGATCCACACGCGCATGAGACGAGGCTTCTGTGCAGCCTTAGAGTGCAGCGCCCACACGTCGAGACGCATCGTCGCCCACGAGGCCGGGGCAAGCTCGCGCCTCGGCTGAAGCGCATCGGCGGGCGCGTCCAGCATCGCCAGGTAGCTGCGCTTATCGAGCATGACCTTTCCCAGCTGACTGTCGTGGAAGCGCCGAGGGAAAGACGCCCCCGATTCGGGGCTTCCCCAGATGCTCGCAGCCGTCACGAGACGGCCAGCGTCGCCACTCTCCCGGGGCCGATCCAGCCACTCCCGCCAACGATCCCCAAAAGCCGCATAGCGCTCTCGCATGCGCTTCTCACGCTCGGCCGCGCTCTCTCTGGGGGCAACCGGCCCGCACTTCTTCTTGCGCGGCTTATTCACGGCCTTGACGATCACCTCGACGATCGTCGTCGCAACGAACACGATGATCAGAATGTGGTAGGCGTGATCAGCGATAGCCTGCATCTATCCACTCCTCCCCGATCAACAAAAAGCCCCGAGTTCATGAGAACTCGGGGCATCTGCTCCTGCGACTGGATTCGAACCAGTAACCGTCCGATTAACAGTCGGATGCTCTGCCGTTGAGCTACGCAGGATTGCGACAAGAGAAAATGGTAGCAGAGACTATTCGAAACTGGCAAGCCAGAGCGGCCTCAAAGGCTATGCTGCGCGTCACTGACATCAAGTTCGGGGTCGGGTGCGCTCACCCCCACGTCGGATTCTCGAGGTTAATTCCCCGATGCCTCGCAGCCGCCTCAATCGCATCGGCAAGCCACTGCGCGAAGCCAACATACTGCGAGTCGTAGTGAGCCCGGAATCGCTCGTCATGGATGTACCCGCGAGACATGATGTAGTGCTTGGCAGGTGTAACCGGAAAGAACTCACTGAGGGCTTCTCTGTGCTCCTCGACGAGGCTTTCCGCTTCCTTGCTATCCGGAGCTACGCCGTCGCGGATCGCATCGATCATCCTGCTTTCGATGTCGTGGAATCGCTCGGCGTTGTCACGCCAGTCGGCGGTTTGCCACGAAGCGGTGCGCTCTCGTGATTCACGCCAGTCGTCAGTGTCACCATAACGGTCTTCGGCCTCGCTCTGGTGCGCTGCAAAGTCGGCGTCTCCCAGGATCTTCCCGACCTCTTCCACGGTGAGCTCGTTGTCATTCATTGCATCCTCCAACAGTATGTCTAGTGCGTCTATCATTGCGTCCGTCTCGCGGCGATGAGCAAGAAGGCTCTCTCGTTGCCTCTTGAGGTGTTCGATCTCAGAGTCTCCACAGTCGAGGAGAGCCTTGATGTCCATCAGCTTCATCCCCGTCGCCCGGTAGATGACAATCCGCTGGACACGCACGCAGTCCTCGCGCGAATAGAGCCGGTAGTTCGACCAGCTCCGCGCGGTGGGTGCAAGGAGGCCCTGCGCCTCCCAGTGGCGCAGCGTTCGCACCGTCAGCGAGAATCGCTCAGCGACCTCCCCGACCGTGTAGAGGATGGTGTCGTTGCTCATGACATCGATTCTGACCCCTGACGCCGCGTCATGGTCAAGCGGAAGAGAGTTTCCATGTCGTGGTCACGCGGGAGGGCGTGTCCGCGTCGCGGCCACATGGAAGAAAATGCCAGCGTAACAGTCAGCTTGAAAACACCTCAACGTCCGGTCACCCAGAAGAACACCCCGGTGCCCTGGGCGCGACAACACTCGCCCAGCACGAGGCGCATCTGGCCCCTTGCGCGGCAAAGTTCGCCCAGCACGAAGCACATCCGGCCCCTTGCGCGACAAAGTTCGCCCAGCACGAAGCACATCCGGCCCCTTGCGCGACAAAGTTCGCCCAGCATAGGCACGCCAGCGGCGTTTTCGCGAAAAAACTCGCCCAGCGTGCCATGAACCGCGATTTTTAGGCCATTTTTCCCTCGCTGGGCGAACTTTTTCGCGTTTGCGTTCACGTCAGATCGCACATGGCGAACTTTTTCGCGCCCAGAGCACAGGGACGTCATAACTGTGAAACCAACGGCATCACTAAACGCCCACCCCGGTACAAAACTCTCCCAACAACCAGCGTCACACACCCTTGGCGGTACAAAACTCTCCCAGCTCGCGAAAAAACGGCTGTTTTTGCCCAAAATGCATCAGCAGGGAGAATTATGTACCGCTCGCAGAGTACAGAAGCCGAGCAGGGAGAATTTTGTACCGGCCATCGCGGGCCCACCCCGCCAACACCGAATAACATGCCAAAGCCTCACCTCTCCTGTGGGGCACGGGGTGACACTGACATGGTCGCTGACGATCCGGATAGATTACGACGATGCGGATAGATTACGACGATGCGGATAGATTACGACGATGCGGATAGGTTACGACGATGCGGATAGGTTAATAAGCTATCCGGATGCTCATAACCTATCCAGATAGCAACAACCTATCCGCATGCACAGCATGCGAGGAAGCCGTTGCACGGGGCTGCGCTACCTCCCGAGTGACGACGGAGACACTTGCCAGAAATTCCGCATGCAATTCGATTGCGTGAACTTTCAACAAAGCCCAGAAACGTTGCAATTCCAACGATGCCAATTCAAATTCTGAAATAGTCACAGGGGAATTGCATGCGAAAGTGCTAGACCCACAATAGCCGCGCTGACAAGGCGGCGGTGCCCGTGGGCGGCGGCAGGGCCTGGCCTGAGTCGCACCGACGCGCCTGGCAACACACAGCACGCCACGCGTCACTGGTGTGGAGGGCGCCGGAGGGTCCGGAGAAGTCGAGCTGCGGTGCCCATAGGCGGTGGCAGGACCCGAGCGAAACATAAGTCGCACATAATTTCCCACGGTCACTTTTCGAGACCATCCACAAACGTTGCAATTCCAACGATCGGTATTCAAAGTTTGAAAGAGTCGTGGGGGAATTACGTGCGAAATTGGGTGTGGACTCAGCGATGAGCGCTGGGAGGGTTGGATGTGAGGCTTGTGGGGTTGGGGTGTGGCTTGGCTGCGACTCCAATGGGCCTGGCTGCGGCGCCTGTGGACGGCGGCAGGGCCTGGCTGGGCTATTCACAGCGACAAGGCCCCACTGGTGTGGAGGGCACCGGAGGGTCCGGAGGGCCAGGGCGGGCTTCGAGGCGCGGCGCCGAACGCAGTGAGGCCGCCTAGCCTCGCGGGCGGCCGGGCCCGACGGCGCCCGGAACACCAGCGGTGCCACAAGCAACAACGAGCGGCACCGAAGGCTCGCAGCGCGGACGGCTCGCGGGCGGGCCGCCGCCCACGGCGCAGCCCGGCTCTCGCATGCGGAAACCCCGCCCCGCAGATGCGGGACGGGGTTTCGCCCACCCAGTCGGGTGGAAGAGTCTGAACGATTCAGACGGGGAAAGTCACTTAAGGGTGACCTTGCCGCCGGCCTCTTCGATCTCAGCCTTGGCCTTCTCGGCGTCTTCCTTCTTCGCGGCGGGGAAGATGGTGGAGGGCGCGGAGTCAACCAGGTCCTTGGCTTCCTTGAGGCCCAGGCCGGCCAGGTTCTTGACGACCTTGACGACGGCGATCTTCTTGTCACCGGCGGACTCGAGGACGACCTCGAACTCGTCCTTCTCTTCGGCGGCGGGGGCGTCGGCGGCCGGGGCGGCAACGGCGACGGCTGCGGGGGCAGCGGCCTCAACGTCGAAGGTCTCCTCGAAGAGCTTCACGAAGTCGGAGAGCTCGATGAGGGTCATTTCCTTGAAAGCTGCGATGAGCTCGTCATTGGAGAGCTTAGCCATGAGTGGCATCCTTCCTAATTGGCCTGCACGAGTGCAGATTGTTGGTTTGTTTCACGCAGCCACGGTGGCGGCGTGGAACATGGCCTGTCTCGTCAGGCCGCCTCGCTCTGCTTTTCGCGCAGAGCATCGATGGTGCGCACTGCCTTGACGGGCAGAGCGTTGAATGCGAACGCCGCCTGACCAATCTTGGCCTTGAGGACGCCTGCGGCCTTGGCCAGCAGGACCTCGCGGGACTCGAGATCGGCAAGCTTCTTGACACCCTCGGCGCTCAGCTGAGCACCGTCCATCGCGCCGGACTTCAGCACGAGGGCGGGGTTGTCCTTAGCAAAATCACGCAGGGTCTTGGCGGCCTCGACGGGCTCGCCGGAGACGAATGCGATGGCGGTGGGGCCCTTCAGGTCCTCAGCCAGGAAGTCGAGACCGACCTCCTTGGCCGCCAGGCGCGCAAGCGTGTTCTTTGCCACGGCGTAGGTCGCGTTCTCGCCCAGGCCGCGACGCAGCTGCTTGAGCTGGCCGACGGTCAGGCCGCGGTACTCGGTCAGCAGGACAGCGTCGGCTGCGCGGAAGCGCTCCACGAGCTCGGCAACTGCTGCCACCTTGTCGGACTTCGCCATGGTCCTCCTTCCAGATACGTGACCGCAGGTAAGAAAAAACCCGACACGCAGGATCGTGTCGGGCGTACGCTCGATTGCAGCACAAGGCTGCTCACTCACCTGCGTTGGATTTTCCTCCACTAGCGTGGACACCAACGGTCTTCGGCACGGATCAGCTTAACAGGGCGGGCAGGCGCACGCAAGCATGGCGGCGCGTTTCACAGACGAGGCTGGGGCCGGTCACGCAGGCAAACAGCCGCTGAGCACGCCATCGGGTGCACGAGGCCGGGGCCGACCGCGCGCACAGTCCTCCGCTGGGCAGATGCGCGAGGCAGGCCCCGCCCCCGGTCAGACGAGACTCCACCCCGATGCCCGCGAGCGCGCGTCCCAGAAGGCCCGGTACTGGCCGCTCTCCTGCGAGTAGAGCTCTGCGTGCGTGCCGATCTGGGCGACGCGGCCGTCCTCGTCGAGGACGACGATCTGGTCGGCTGCCGTGATCGTATCGAGCTTATGGGCGATGACGATGAGTGTTGCGTCGCGTCGCAGGGCGGCCATGGCGTCGGTGATGCGTGATTCGTTCTCGGGGTCGAGAGCGCTCGTGGCCTCGTCGAAGAGGACGATGGGCGCGGCTTTCAGGAGCGCGCGGGCGATGGAGACGCGCTGGCGTTCCCCTCCGGACAATGCGCGGCCTCCTTCCCCGACGGGGGTGTCCCAGCCGAGCGGCAGGCGTTCGACGATCTCGTCGACTCCGCTCAGGCGGGCTGCTTCCTCAATGTCAGCCCGGGTCGCGTCTGGGTTTCCGACGCGCACGTTAGCCTCGAGGGTGTCGTCGAAGAGGTAAACGTCCTGGAAGACAAGAGACAGCTGTGCCATGAGGTCGGCAGTATCCCAGTCCCGAACGTCCCCACCACCGACGAGTACACGTCCCGCGTCCACGTCGTAGAAGCGCGCGATGAGGCGTGCGATGGTGGTCTTACCACAGCCCGAGGGGCCGACGATCGCGGTCATCGTCTCCGGTTCGACGCGGAAGGACACGCCTTGCAGGACGGGGTGGTCGGCCTCGTAGGAGAAGGACACCTCCTCGAGGGAAACCGACGAGCCCGACGAGGCCGGGGCCTCGTCCGCGCGTCGCACGCCCTTGGGGGCGGGCAGTTCGGGGGCGGAGAGGATCTCGTGGCTGAGGTCGAGGACCGGGCGCCGGGTTTCGAACGCGGAGGTGAGCGTCCCGATGTCGACAAGGATCTGCGTGAAGCGCAGGAGCAGGCCAATGGAGACGATGGCCTCCACGGGGCTGACGCTACCGGCGACCGCGAGCCACCCCATCGCGCAGATGAGCGTCACGACGACGAGCTGGGCGGCCATGCCGTTGACGATCTGGCCAACCGTCTCCCTCATGAGTGAGCGACGCGCGGCCACCCCGTAGGCGTCTTCGGCCCGCTGGAGGGGCTCGTAGGAGGCGGAGCGCCCACACGCGCGCAGCGCCCCCTGCTTGGTCGCGTATTCGACGATGCGGTGCGACAGCTCGCGGGCGGGAGGCTCCTTCAGGGCGGCCCCCGACTGCAGGCATCGGCGCGCCACCCACACTCCCCCACCGACGATCGGAATTGCGACCAGGCACACGACCCCGAGAACCGGCGAAAAGGCGGCGATACCAACGAGCATCGTCGCCGAGGTGACGATAGCGGCGATGAGGGGCGAATACATGTGCGCGAAGATCTCGCCCAGAACCATGAGCTCGCGCGAGACGAGGCGCGACGTCTTTCCAGCCGTGTCCGCGCGGAACGACCCGAGCGGCAGGGACGCCACCTTGTCGCCGATCGCACGGTGCATGTTCGACAGGAAGTCGAAGGCCACCGAATAGGAGCGCATGGCGAGCAGGTACTCGACGACAAAGGAGGTAAGGGCGCACAGAGCGAGCACAACGAGCCACGATCCCAGGCTCATACCCCACGCGGGCGCGCCCGAGGTCAGGGCAATCGCAGCCGGGATGAAGGCGACCAAGGAGACGCCGCGTACCGCTCCGACGACACAGGACAGCACGGTTGCTTGAACGAAGTCGGCTCGTCCCTGCTCGGAGAGGGGTTCGCGCAGCCGGGGGATGAGGTCGAGCATGTCAGTGTCCTTTCGCGGGTGCGCTCATGCGACGCATGTAGGGATGATCGGCGAGCTGGTCGGGCGTGCCCAGCGCGATGAGACGACCAGCGTCGAGGATGGCGATCTGGTCGACACCCGCGATCGAGGCGGCGCGGTGCGCGATGACCAGGACCGTCTTTCCCTGGACGAGGCGGGTGAGCGCCGCCTGAATATCGGCTTCGGCTTCCGGGTCGGTGAAGGCGGTGGCCTCGTCGAGGACGAGGATGGGCGCATCGACGAGGAGGGCTCGAGCGATTGCGATGCGTTGCGCCTGACCACCCGAGGGGTGAGCATCTTCCCCGATGACGCTGTCGAGGCCTCGGGGTAGGGAACGCAGGTAGTCGTCGATGCGAGCGGCCCCAGCGGCAGCCCACACTGCTTCGTCGCTGGCGTCCGGGACTCCGAGCGCGATGTTGTCACGCACGGAGATGTCGAGGAGCTGCGGGTCCTGGAGGACGAAGGAGACGTGCCGGTAGAGGACGTCCGCAGCGATGTCACGCGCATCGACCCCACCGATGCGGACAGCCCCCCGGTCCGGGTCGGCGAAGCGCGCGACCAGCGTCGCAAGCGTCGATTTTCCCGAGCCGGAGGAACCCACGAGGGCGGTCACCGATCCCTCGGGGATCGTCAGGCTCACGTCGTCCAGCGCGAGAGTTGACCCGTAGGAGAAGGAAACACCATCAATCTCGATGTCAGCGCCCTTCGGCACTGAACTCCCCTCGGCGGGCAACGGGGCGACCGAGAGTAGGTCCACGATGCGCAGCGCGGCGGCCCCGGCGATCTGGTAGGCCCACGTCGTCGTGCCTAGCACCTCAATGGCCGCCGGGATGACGAGGGCAATGAGAGCGCAGGTGATGACCTGGACCGGGCTCACGATGCCCGAGGCCGCGAGCGCGGACCCTCCCGCCGTCGAGACGAGCAGGATCAGGGAGGGAGACACGGTTGCCTGCCCGAGCGCGGAGCCTTTCAGCAGCGGGCCGCACCAGTCGACGTAGAAGCGCGAGAAGTCCTCGGCAGCCCGGGTGAATCGCTCGTGTGAGCGCCCGACGGTTCCGAATGCCTTGACGACGCTGATGCCGGACACGAATTCGACCATCGTCGACGAGACGCGCGAGAGGTGTCGGTCCATCTGCGCGGTTTTCTCCCCCATGCCTCGCATCATCCACGCATTGAGGAGTCCATAGAGGGGCAGCGTCGCGATCGAGAGGAGCCCGAGCCGCCAGTCGACGACGAAGGCGTAGATGAGCAGGGAGACTGGCGCGCTGATTGCGGCCGCGGATTCAACGGGCGCGTGCGCGATGACCGTGTGTACGTCGTGCGTGTCGTCCTGGATGGCCTTGCGCACGGCCCCCGAGTTCGTGGAGGTAAACCAAGCGAGGGGCGCGGCGGCGAGGACACTGACCATGCGGGAACGCACGATGTGCCCGAAACGCACGTCCGCGAAGTGGGTGACGGCCAGCGCGACGAAGTAGATACCGTATCGGAGGCCGAACGCGCCGGTCAGCCACATGAGGAGAGTCATCACCTCGGCGCGGTCAGGTGAGACCCCCGAGCGCGCTGCGGCAAGAAGCACCTCGCCTAGCTGGACGAGAATGACATAGGGGGCGACCGCGAGCGCACCGTAGAGGAACCCGAGCACTCGGGCAACCATCATGGACCCACGGATAGGGGCGGTCAGTTCTTTGAAGGCGCGTTGGCCCGCCAGGTGAGCCGCGCGCGGGTCGTCGGGGTGATCGGCGTCGGCACGCGGGGCATTCGGGGACGAGGCAGTGGCGGCCTCGCGCTCGTCGGTGTCGGTCATTGGTGGTCTCCTTCGCGGGCGCGTGTGGTGCCCGTCGGCGTGAGTGTGATGAGTCGGTCCGCGCAGGCCGAGGCGAACTCGCCGTCGTGGGTAACGACGATGACGGCCGCGCCTTCCTCGGCAATGCGGCGCAGGGTGGCGGTAATCGAGTCGAGGTGCCGGGCATCGACGCCCGACGTGGGTTCGTCGAGGATGACGATGCGGCGCCCGGTTGCTCGCGCGGCAGCGATGACGAGGCGTTGTTTCTGCCCGCCCGACAGGCTCAGCGGGTGGCGCTCTCCCAGGTGCGCGAGGTCGAAGTCGGCGAGGAGTTTCTCCCCGGCCTCGCCGCTGGCTTCGGATGCTCCGATTGTGAGCTCACCGGCAAGCGTGTCGGAGAACAGCTGTCGCCCGGTGTCCTGCATGACGAGCGCGCACGCGGCCCGGCGTTGCCTGCGATTCACCTCCTGGCCGTCCAGGGTGATCGTCCCGGAAGCGGGAGCGGCCAGCCCGCACAGCACACGCACGAGGGTCGTTTTCCCGGCGCCGTTCTCTCCCGCGATGCAGGTAATCTTCCCGGCCGGAAAATCCGCGTCAAACCCCTCGAACACGGGAGTACTCCCGTAGGCGAAACTCAGGTCCCGGCAGGACAGGCCCGCGTCCCCGTCGGCCGAGGCTTTCGCCCCGGTTCCCCGCGAGGCCACCCAGGCCTGCGGCGGTCCGGGGTCCACGAGGGTCCGCAGACCGAGCGACCTGCGTTCCTCCTCGCCCATCGAGTAGAACTCCTCGCCGCCCCAGCGACGCGTGATCGCTCCGCCTTCCATGAGGAGAACCTGGTCGGCGAGCGCCCGCAGGAAGTGGAGGCGGTGCTCGACGACGACGATCGTCATCCCCTGTTCTTTGAGGATCGCGAGGGCGCGTCGCACGTCGGCGATGGCGTCGGGGTCAAGGTTCGACGTCGGCTCGTCGGCGAGGAGGACCGGGGTACCCGATGACAGCGCGCAGGCAAGCGCCACCTTCTGCAGCTGCCCACCCGACAGGGTCGAGAGCTTGCGGTTCATCAGGTGCGAGATCCCCATGAGCGTCGCGGCGCGTGCGCTGCTCTCGACGAGGGTCTCGCGGTCGCGGCCGTAGTTTTCCCCGCAGAAGGCCAGCTCCTCGGCGACGGTGTCGCAGAAGAATTGGGTGCGCGGATTCTGGAAGACCGACGAGCAGAGGTGGCCGACCTCGGTCAGGGGGACCTCGGCGAGGTCGCGACCGTCGATCCTCACCGCGCCTTCCAGCTCTCCCGGCGTCATCTGGGGGACGAGGCCGGTGAGCGCCCGCATGAGCGTCGACTTTCCGCAGCCGGAGGAGCCGCACACGAGCGTGAGGGTGCCAGGCCGGGCGGACAGGTCAACCCCGGAGAGCGCGTCGACGCGATCACTCGTCAGCTCACTGACGTAGGAGAACGACAGGGATTCCACGTCAATCATGGGAGTACTCCGAGGTAAGCGCTGAACTCAATGGCGGCTACGCCGGCGACGCACACGAGGGCCACCACGTCCCAGGCGCTGGCCCGCAGCCGCGTCAGCGAGGTGGGGAGCGTGGGGCCACCCAGGCCTCGAATGACGCTCGAGGCCGCCAGGTCGTCGGCTACGCGCGCGATGGAGGACAGCAGGGGGACGAGGAAGCGCTCGGCTATCACGAGGGGGTGGCGCAGAACACCACGAATCCCGAGGTCGACGCCGCGCATTTCCAGCGCCTCGCGAATGGCGACCGCCTCCGCTCCAACCGTCGGGAGGACGCGG
Source organism: Pauljensenia sp. 27098_8_83 (assembly GCF_041432695.1). Lineage (NCBI taxonomy): Bacteria > Bacillati > Actinomycetota > Actinomycetes > Actinomycetales > Actinomycetaceae > Pauljensenia > Pauljensenia sp. 27098_8_83. Next base: position 35,314 of record NZ_JAPWAD010000007.1, read on the forward strand.
AACGCGACAACGAGGGCATCGACGAACACACGCGGCAGGTGAATCGCACGCAGGGCTGCCTTCATCTGGCCGATCCGCGTCGTGCGGTACACGTAGAGGGCGAGGCCAAAGCCCGCGAAGAATCGCGCGAACCAGAATGCGATCGCGGCGCACGTGCCGATCACGAGGACCACGCTACGCGGCGCCCCCATGCCCTCGAGCCACGCGACGAGGAGGGGCGAGCCGAGGCTAAACGCGTCGCAGACGAGGCACCCAAGCCCGGTGCGCGCCGCGGTGGCGCCACCCACCTCCCACAGGAGGGCAAGCACCGCGAGCAGCTGCACCGCCAGCAGCGTGGACGTGGGGCTCGCGCGCATGACAAACGCGTTGAGGACGAGGAGGGCAAGAAGCTTGGTGCGCGGATCCAGCCTGCTCACTAACTGGCCTGGGGCGTCCTCGGCGAGCGAGATCTCAGGCAACGCCAGCCTTCGCGAAGTGCTTGCGCAGCAAGAAACGACCAATAAGCCCGCCGAGGCACGCGACGATCATCGTAACAACCACCCACACGCTGATGACCGCGGGGCTAAAGAGGGCACGCATACCATCCGCGTAGTCCTGGCCCATCTGGGACGCGACATCCGCGTAGTAGGAGTCGGGAGCAAAGAAAATCGGAGCAAGCGGGCCAATCCCCCACAGGGAAAACAGCATGTATGCTGCAATGTTTCGAGGGGCACTAAGATAGCCGCCACTGTGGGCGATAAGGTCAGCCAGGAAACCGAGAATGAGGGCGACCGGTACGGTCACCCACGCATGCCCTGTCACGACCATGAAGAAGGCGACGATGCCCGCCATGATCGTCATCGTCCCAAACATGCGCGAACGCACCAGCATGAGCATGATGACCGGCCCGTTCAGGAGGAGGCCAACAATCCCGCCGACGAACATGAACGCCGGCCCGAAGAAGCCGAGCATCGCCGAGCACCACATGAGGACAAAGTAGACGGCGGTGAAAGCACCAATCGTGACGGCCGAGCGCGCCTTCGTGACACCCGAACCCGCAACCTGAGACATTTTCGCGACCCTTCACAAACATAGGTTTATACAAGCGAATTAAGGGTACCCTACTCTCCATCAATAGCATGTGACCTACGTCCCTAACAGAGCTCACATGCTACCCAGACGAGCGACGGCAGGCCTTGAGACAAAAAGCGGGTCCCCGCGCAGCTTGGCTGCGCGGGGACCCGGATTGCTTCGTCAGCGAGCTAAGCTCACTTCTCCAGCAGGTCCTTGACCTTGGTGACATCCAGCGGGATGCCGGGGCCCATCGTCGTGGCGACGGAGCCCTTGATCAGGTAACGACCCTTCGCGGAGGTCGGCTTGAGACGCAGAACCTCGTCCAGGACGGTCGCGTAGTTCTCGGTCAGCTGCTCGGCGGTGAAAGACGCCTTGCCGACGATGAACGCCAGGTTGCCGTGCTTGTCGACACGGAACTCGATACGGCCACCCTTGATCTCCTTGACGGCCTTCGCGACATCCATGGTCACGGTGCCCGTCTTGGGGTTCGGCATGAGGCCACGGGGGCCGAGGACACGGCCGAGGCGGCCAACCTTGCCCATCAGGTCGGGGGTAGCAACGGCAACATCGAAGTCGGTGTAGCCCTTGGCAACCTTCTCGATGAGCTCGTCGCCGCCGACCTCGTCGGCACCTGCGTCGATCGCTTCCTGAGCGCGCGGACCAACGGCGAAGACCAAGACCCGGGCGGTCTTGCCGGTGCCGTGCGGCAGGGAAACGGTGCCACGGACCATCTGGTCCGCCTGACGAGGATCGACACCGAGTCGGAAGACGACCTCAACGGTCGAATCGAACTTGGTGACGGTGGTCTCCTTGGCCAGCTTCATGGCCTCGAAGGGGGTGTACAGCACGTCCGCGTGGACCTTCTCGGCCGCTGCGCGGTAGCTCTTGGAGCGCTTGGTCATTCTGCTTCTTCTCCTTGCAGTCGTGGGTGTCGGGCAGCGCCTGCCCTACCACGGGGGGTTGGTTGAGGTCAGCCCTCGACGTTGATGCCCATGGAGCGGGCGGTGCCGGCGATAATCTTGGCCGCGGCCTCGATGTCGTTGGCGTTGAGGTCAGCCATCTTGGACTGGCCGATTTCGCGAGCCTGATCCATCGTGATCGAACCAACCTTGACGGTGTTGGGGGTGCCGGAACCCTTCTGGATGCCAGCAGCCTTCTTGATGAGCTCAGCGGCGGGCGGCGTCTTGAGGACGAACGTGAAGGAACGATCCTCGTAGACGGTGATCTCAACGGGGATGATGTTTCCACGCTGCGACTCGGTGGCCGCGTTGTAAGCCTTGGTGAACTCGACGATGTTCACGCCGTGCTGGCCCAGTGCGGGGCCGACGGGCGGTGCGGGGGTTGCGGCGCCGGCTGCGATCTGAAGCTTGATCAGGCCGGTGACCTTCTTCTTCGGTGCCATGAATGCGGGTCTTTCTTCTGAAGTTCTGACCGACGGGTGCCGGTCAGGCGGAGCGTCGGGCACTGCTCACTGGGTTTCAGCGGGCATAGTGCGCCCTACGCACACAAAAGTGAATCATAACGCGATTCCGGGCTCGATCCCAAGTCCGGGTGCGTGATGTCACTGCTCGAGCTTCTCCACCTGGTCGAAGCCGAGCTCGAGCGGCGTCTCGCGCTCGAAGATGGTGACGAGGACCTTGAGCTTCTGGGTCTCGGGCATGATCTCGGAGATCGTGGCCGACATGGTCTCGAAAGGTCCGTCGGTGACGGTGACGATCTCGCCGACCTCGAACTGGGTCTGGACGACCTGGACGGGTGCGGGCTGATCCTTGGCGGCCTCGGCGGCCTCCTCGAGGACGTTGGGCGTCAGGAGCATGACGACCTCATCAATCGAGAGCGGGACCGGGTTGTGCTGGTCGCCCACGAAGCCGGTGACGGCGGGGGTCTCCTTGACGACACGGTACGAGGCCTCGTTGAAGTCCATGCAGACGATCGCGTAGCCGGGGATGCGCACGTGACGCACGCGCTTCTTCGTGGTGCCGCGGTACTCCATGACGTACTCGTCCGGGACCTCGACGGCGAAGATGTAGTCTTCCATGTTCTGCGTGGTGATGCGCTGCTCGAGGTTCGCCTTCACCTTGCGCTCGTGGCCAGAGTAGGTGTGGATGACGTACCAGTCGCCGGGAGACATGTAGAGCTTGCGGCGCAGCTTGGCGATCGCTTCCTCTTCGGCCGAGGCAGGGGCCTCGTCGTCCGATTCGGTCTCCTTCTCGGCGACCTCCTCGGTCACCTCATCGACGACTTCCTGGGCGGCTCCGTCGGCCAGCGCCTCGGCACTCTCCTGCTGGACCTCTTCCTGGTGCTCCTCGAAAGCCTGTTCCTCGGTGTAGTTTTCGTCGCTCACGACGTTTCCCTCCTGCAAATGGGGCCGGACCGTAGAAGAAACCCGCCTGCAGTATCCTGCGGGCGGGTTCGTCGGTCTCAGCCGAAGATCAATGCACTTAGCTTACCGAATCCGAAGTCGAGTAGGCCAGCGAAAAGCATGATTGCGGCGACAAACACAACGACGACAACGAAGTATGTCCAGGTTTCGGATCCCGTCGGATAGGTCACCTTCTTCATTTCATCGATGACCTGCTTGAAGAACAGCCAGATGCCGCCGAAGAAACCGGGACGCTTGTTCTGTTCCTTGTCGGCGTCACCACGCTTGCGGGTGGCAGCGCTCTTAGTGCGATCTCGGCGCGAGGATTCAGCGTCCGAGGCAACACGATCGGCCATGGGAATCCTCCTACGAAATGATCAGCCTAATCCGCAGGGCAGGCGGGACTCGAACCCACAACCGCCGGTTTTGGAGACCGGTGCGCTACCAATTGCGCCACTGCCCTACGCAGGAAAACCTGCCTGACGAACATTAGTGGATCATGCGGCGCTTTGTCCACCCGAGAACCACAGCCAGAGGTCGCGCGCCCCGAAATACCAGCCCCGACCTCGTAAATGAGAGGTAGCCCACGCGCGCATTGCGTGCGCTCCCCGCCACACGCGCGCGCGACGTGGGACCATGGAGGGGTGACCAATACTCCTCGCACCCGTGTCTCTGATCGTTTCAACGCCATCACCCCGTCCGCGACCCTGGCCGTGGATGCGAAGGCCAAGGCCCTCAAGGCCGCCGGCCGCCCGGTGATCGGCTTCGGTGCCGGCGAACCCGATTTCGCCACGCCCGACTACATTGTCGAGGCCGCCGTCAAGGCCGCCCGCAACCCCGCGATGCACCGCTACACGCCCGCCGCCGGCCTCCCGGCGCTGCGCGAGGCCATCGCCGCCAAGACGCTGCGCGACTCCGGCTACGAGGTCTCCCCCGCCGACATCGTCGTCACCAACGGCGGCAAGCAGGCAGTCTTCCAGGCCTTCGGCGCGCTGCTGGGCCCCGGCGACGAGGCCATCCTGCCGACCCCCTACTGGACCACGTACCCCGAGGTCGTCAAGCTCGCCGGCGCGACCCCCGTCGAGGTGTTCGCGGGTGCCGACCAGGACTACAAGGTGAGCGTCGCGCAGCTCGAGGCCGCGCGCACCCCCCGCACGAAGGTGCTGCTCATGTGCTCGCCGTCCAACCCGACGGGCAGCGTCTACACGCCCGAGGAGCTGACCGCGATCGGCCAGTGGGCCCTCGAGCACGGCATCTGGGTCATCTCGGATGAGATCTACGAGCACCTGCTGTACGAGGACGCGCAGACCGCGCACATCGTCAAGCTGGTGCCCGAACTGGCGAACCAGGCCGTCATCCTCAACGGCGTGGCCAAGACCTACGCGATGACCGGCTGGCGAGTGGGCTGGATGATCGGCCCCTCCGACGTCATCAAGGCCGCGCTGTCCTTCCAGTCGCACCTGACCTCCAACGTCAACAACATCGCGCAGGAGGCCGCGCGCGCCGCCGTGTCCGGCTCCCTGGACGCCGTGAACGAGATGCGCGTCGCCTTCGACCGTCGCCGCCGCACGATCGTTGACATGCTACGCCAGATCGACGGCTTCGACGTTCCCACCCCCAAGGGCGCGTTCTACGTCTACCCCTCCGTCGAGCGCCTGCTCGGACGCGAGATCCGCGGCCGCGTGGCCAACACGTCGGGCGAGCTCGCCGACCTGATCCTCGACGAGGTCGAGGTCGCGGCGGTTCCGGGCGAGGCCTTCGGCCCCTCCGGCTTCCTGCGCTTCTCCTACGCCCTGTCCGACGACGACCTCGTCGAGGGCATCACCCGCGTGCAGGAGCTCTTCGCCTGATGCACGTCTCGTTCGAACGGACAGCGCAGGAGGCCCCCTTCGGGACGGTCCTCCTCGCCCACGGGTACGCGGAACACTGCGGGCGCTACGCCCACCTGCGCTCCGCGCTCACCCGCGCCGGCTACGACGTCGCCTACTACGACCACGCGGGCCACGGGACCTCCGACGGTCCCCGCGCCCGCGTGGACGTGGGTGCGCTGATCCGCGACTTCGGCGATGCGCGCCGGGCGGCCCTCGCCCACGCGCGCACGCCGGAGCTGTTCCTGTTCGGACACTCCATGGGCGGCATCATCGCGGCCGCCTCCACGATCCTCGACCCGACGCGGCTGCGCGGTACCGTTCTGTCCGCGCCCGCCCTGCGTCCCCTCCCCCACGTCTCCCCCTCTCAGGCGCGCAGGCTTCTGCCGATCGCGCGGCTGCGCCCCGGCCTCGTCGTGGCGAAGGGCGCGTCCGACATGGAGGTCTCTCCCCTGTCGCGCGACCCGCAGGTCCAGCGCGCCTTCGATGCGGATCCGCTCACCTACAAGGGCGGCGTGCTGATCCTGACGGGCGCGACCATGATCATTCAGGGCGACGAGGTCATCGCCCGCGCCGGCCGCCTGGCCTCGCCGATCCTGGTCATGCACGGGTCGCACGACCTGATGGCGGACCTGCGCGGCTCGCGCGAGCTCGTGCGCGGGGCACGCGCCGCTCACCCGGATGCCGACATTCACCTGCGCATCATTGATGGCGCCTACCACGAGCTCCTCAACGAGCCCGAGGGCCCCGGCCTGATCCGCGACATCATCATCTGGCTCGGGGAGCACTGAGCCGTGGCCACGCCCGCGGTGCCGAACCTCACCGCCCCGCGCCCCACCCCACCGGGCAGGCGTGACCTCACGACCCTGCCCAAGGCCCACCTGCACCTGCACTTCACGGGCGCGATGCGGCCCACGACCATGGTCGAGATGGCGCGCACGCAGGGCGTGCGCCTGCCCCCACACCTGCTGCACATCGACGCGGCCTCCATGCCGGCCGACGGGCGCGGGTGGTTCCGTTTCCAGCGCGCCTACGATTCCGCGCGTCACCTCGTGCGCTCCGAGGCCGCGATGCGCCGCCTGATCCGCGAGGCCGCCGAAGACGACGCCGCCGAGGGGTCGGTGCGCATGGAGATCCAGGCCGACCCCACGTCCTACGCGCCCTACGTTGGCGGCATCACCCCGGCCCTGGAAATCATCATCGACGAGGCCCGAGCGGCCTCGCGCGATACCGGCGTCGACATCGGCGTGATCGTCGCAGCGTCGCGCATGAAGCACCCTCTGGACGCGCGCACGCTCGCGCGCCTGGCCGCATCGTTTGCTGGGGATGGTCCCGGCGATGTCGTGGGTTTTGGCCTGTCGAACGACGAGCGCGTGGGTTCGACGGCTTCTTTTGCTCCGGCGTTCCGCATCGCGCGCCGCGCGGGGCTCGTGGGTGTTCCGCACGGCGGCGAGCTCCTGGGCCCGTCCTCCGTGCGCGAGGTCGTCTCCACTTTGGCGCCCGCCCGCCTCGGGCACGGGGTGCGCACGAGTGAGGACCCGGATCTGCTGAATGCCGTCGTGGACGCGGGCATCGCCCTGGAGGTGTGCCCGACGTCGAACGTGCACCTGGGCGTGTACACGGACTTTTCGCAGGTGCCGTTGCCGACACTGCTGTCGGCCGGCGCTCGTATCGCGCTGGCTGCCGATGACCCGCTGCTGTTCCGCTCGCGCCTGGTCGCACAGTACGAGGTCGCGCGCGACGTGTTTGGCCTGTCCGATGAGGCCCTGGCAGACCTGGCGCGCTCCTCTATCGACGCGTCGCTGGCCTCGCCCTCGCGCAAGGCGGCCTGGAAGGCCGATATCGACGCGTGGCTGGCGGCCGAGCCCGTGGCGTAGGACTGTCGCGGGGTGCACGCGGCGTAGCACTGCGACACCCACGGTGTAGTGAGTCGTACTTGTGTGGGGTGCGCCCACTTCCCCCACAATCTCGCATGCAATTCCCCCACACTTCTTTCAAACATTGAAACCAGAACGTTGATATTCCACGGATTTCAGACAATGTCCCGGGATGCCCTGCGGGGAATTGCATGCGAAATGTGGGGAGGTCTCAGCGGAACCTGCGGTATCGACGGTATCGACGGGATTTATGGGAGAATGCAAACACAGCCGTTACCCGGTCCCCGTGGCCCACAGCCACAGCGATGCCCAAATCGCAGACCACCTCGGCGACCGACGGTTCGCATCCGGATAGGCTATGAACACGCGGATAGGTTACGAAGATATGGATAGGTTATTAAGCTATCCGGATGCGCATAACCTATCCGGATCGTGACAACCTATCCGCGTAACAGATCCGCGAGCGCAGGCAAGCTTCTCCTCAACACCCCCAAGATTCCACGCCCCCGCAATCTCGCATGCAATTCCCCCACACTTCTTTCAAACATTGAAACCAGAACGTTGATATTCCGCTGTTTTCGAGGGGTGCTACAGAACACGCTCCGGGGAATTGCATGCGAAATATGGGGATCTCTCTCAGTCCGATTATTTCTTTCCCATCCAACCGCCCGAGTCGGCCACCTCGGGACGACTGCAGGCCCCGGCCTCGTACCTACCGACGACCACTTCACCAATAGTGCACGCGTGCACTATCATGGAGGCATGAGCCGGTTTCGTCGTGACGATGCGCCGTCCCTCGTGCGCGCTGCACGTCAGGACGCATCCCTCACACAGGCCGAGCTGGCGGGGATGACCGGGATGAGCCAGTCGACCCTCGCGCAGATCGAGTCCGGCAAGCGCGCAGTCTCCGCCGAGCTGCTCGAACGCATCCTCCGCGTCGCCGACTACCGCCCCTCCGTACCGCTCGCCCGCTATGCGCCTTCCATCAGCAGCTACGCCCAGGAACGAGGCCTCGGTTCCCTCCGCGTCTTCGGCTCGGTTGCCCGGGGAACGGACGGATTCGAGTCAGACATTGACCTGATCGGCACGCCCACCCGCGAGCTATCGCTGTTCGAGTTAGCGGACATCGCATCGTTCGCGAGCGAGCTCACCGGCTTCCCGACGGAGGTTCACGCGGACACTCACGTACCCGAGGCACTGCGAACTGCCGTTGACGAGGCCGTGGCGCTATGAGCGAGTCCGCTTCCTTCACCCCTCGACCGCGAGTGGCGCGCAGACACGCGCCCAGTTTCGACGCTGAGAACTTCCTGCGCGAACTCGACGTCATCGCCCATCGTGTCAAGCGAGTTGCCGCTGTCCCCGTTGAGGCCTTTAGCGCCGACTGCCCGGAGTACGACTCGGCTTGCATGGTGATCATCCGGCTGGCCGCGTTCCTGGAACGCGAAGAGTACGCACCCTACATGGATACCCTGACCTCGCCTGAGAAGCGCGCCCTGCGCACGACCCGCAACATCGCGGCACACTCGGGGTACCAGAACATGGACGACCAACTCCTGTGGACGGCCGTTACCCGCAACGTGCCCGACATGATCGAGCGCCTGCGCGCCGCAGCCTCACGCGGATAGGTTATGAGCACGCGGATAGGTTATGAAGATGTGGATAGGTTATTAACCTATCCGGATGCGGATAACCTATCCGCATCGTGACAACCTATCCGCATCGTGACAACCTATCCGCGTAACAGATCCGCGAGCGCAGGCTTACTTCATTGACGACGCCCCTCCCCGCACACCCGCGAACTATCCGCGAGCGCAGGATCAGCACAGTTCTCCCACAATCTCGCATGCAATTCCCCCGCACCTCCTTCAAACTTTGAAACCAGAACGTTGATATTCCGCGGTTTTCAGGGGGTGTCCCCGGACACCCACCGGGGAATTGCATGCGAAATTTAGGGACGCACCTCTATGGGATCACCGGAAAGATACCAACGACGATTGATGCAACAACGACCAGGTGACGCAAACGCTACCGGTTGATGCAACACCTACCGGGTGACCCGCTACCAGGTGATACCAACCGTGACCGGCTCGGGGACCAGGGTCACGCCGAAGGCCTCAAAGACATGCTCGCGCACGGCGCGGGCCAGGGCCTCGATGTCGGCGCTCGTCGCGCCGCCGCGGTTCGTCAGGGCCAGCACGTGCTTGGTGGACAGGGACGCGCGCGGCGGATCCCCGGCCTCGGGCAGGTGGAAGCCCTTGCCACAGCCCGCGTGATCGATGAGCCAGGCGGCGCTCGTCTTGACGAGGCCCTCCCCCGCCTTGAAGCGAGGCGCGCCCTCGGGCAGGGTGGCTGCCACGTCCTCGGGCAGGATCGGGTTCGTGAAGAAGGAACCGGCACTCCACGTGTCGTGGTCCTCCGCGTCCAGGACCATGCCCTTGCCGCTGCGCAGATCCAGGACGGTGGAGCGGACCGGGGAGGCATCAGCGCGCGACCCGGCCTCGACTCCGAGGCGTCGCGCCAGCTCGGCGTACATGACGGGGGCGCTGAGGGCCGAGCGCTCGAGGCGGAAGTCCACGGACAGGACCACCCAGCGGCCAGTCGGCCCCCACGGGCGGTCGTTCAGGCCGGGCTCGCCGACGCTGCGCTTGATCGCCGAGGAGCGGTAGGCGAAACCGAGGTCGGAGGGCAGCAGGCGCACAACGATGCCCGTCAGGCGATCGTAGGCCTCGACGCTCTCGATGGTCTCGGAGACCTCGTGGCCGTAGGCGCCCACGTTCTGCACCGGGGAGGCGCCGACGGTGCCGGGGATGCCGGAGAGCGACTCGACGCCGGACAGGCCCTCTGCCAGCGTCCAGGAGACGAACTCGTCCCAGACCGTACCCGCGCCGACGCGCGCGACGACAGATCCGGCGGGGTCCTCGTGGATGATGGCGGCGACCTCACCGAAGGGCTGCACGTCGACGACCGTGCCCTCGAAGGGCGCGTCGGAGGCCAGCAGGTTCGACCCTCCGCCCACGACGAGGAGCGGGCCGCCAGCAGCGTCGGCCGCGGCGACGGCATCCACGAGGGCGTCAGTCGTAGAAACGCGCACGTACTCGGCGATGGGGCCGCCCACGCGCAGGGTCGTCAGATCAGCAAGGGTCGTCATGCCCCTAAGCCTAGTCGCACGCCGCGCGTTCGGCCTAACCCCGGCGCGGACCTGAGCTAAGGGGCACCAGAGTGCCCTCGGACGACGAGGCCATGGCAGGGACAGCGGGACAGCGCGCTCTGAGATGGGTTCGCACGGACGACGAGGCCGTGGCCTGCCCGACCGGGCACCGCGCGGTCACCAGAGGCAGCGACGGGCTCAGTCCATCGTGATGACGATCTTGCCGCGCACGTGGCCGCCCATCAGCTCGGAGTAGGCGGCGCGCACCTGCTCCAGCTCGAACGGATAGGTACCCGCGATGGTCAGGCTCACCATCCCGCGGTCGATGAGGTCCGCGACCGTTGCGATGTCGGCGATCTTCCCGTCCCGCCCACCGGTAAAGCGCGCGCGACGCAGGGCTATCGCGGGAGTTGGAACGAGAGTGCCCACGCGCTCTCCCGGGACGCCGAGGCTGTGGGCGAGTGACGCGTAGCCGCCAAAGCAGTCGATGAAGGCAGTGACGGGCGAGGGCACCGCGTCCTTGATGCGTTGCTCGATGCCTTCGCCGTAGGAGACGGGAATCGCGCCGAGAGAACGCAGGTAGTCGGCGTTCGAGGGACCGGCGACACCGATGACGGTCGCGCCGCGGGCGAGAGCCAGCTGCGTGACGAGGCCGCCCACTCCTCCGGCGGCCGCAGCAACCACGATGACGTCACCCGCGTCGGCCTTCACGCTGCGCATGGCGCCCATCGCGGTCTGCGCGGCAACGCCCAGCCCTCCGGCGACGTCGAAGCTCATGGAGGCGGGCTTGGACACGACGTTGTCGGCGGAAATAACGAGTTGGGTCGCGAGCGAACCATATTCGCGCACCTGCCAGGGGGCGGCGCGCAGGAGACCGATGACCTCGTCGCCCACCGCCACGTTGCTCACCGCCGGGCCGACGGCCGCCACGACGCCGGCAAAATCCTGTCCCACGCCCCGTAGCGGCCGCTCCTTGCCGCGAGCGAACCAACGGCCGGGGTGAACGATGGTGCGGAGGATCTCGAGGGGCCTCGTCAATCCACCGAAGAGCTTGTAGTCAACGGGGTTGATGCCGGCGGCCCGCACGGTGACGAGCACCTGTCCCTCTCCGGGCGCGGGGAGTGACACCGAGCCTTCCTCGAGGACCTCGACGCCTCCAAAACGACGGTAGCCGATGATTCGCGCCATCATTCCTCTTCTTCCATCGCAGCGAAACAGAGCGCCACGTCACAAGCGTGCTCGTACACCAGGATACGCCTGCGCTGTCGCGGACGGAAGGCTCAAGGACAAGCCCGAGAAGCCGCCTTCTAGTCGCCGAAGGCGAGGTCCGTGTGCTTCGTCCCGCGGCGGTCGGGCACCTGCCCGGCGAGGACGATCGCGAGGAGGACCGGCAGAGCCACGAAGGCCAGCGCTCGGTGGTAGCCGATGTGGTCGGCGATGAGGCCGAGGAGCGGCGGGCCGATGAGGGCCGCACCGTAGTTGACGGTCGACAGCACCGAGACGCGCGCGGGCGTCATCACGGGGTCGACGGAGAGCGCCGAAATGCCCAGGGGGAAGCCGAGGGCCGAACCGATGCCCCACAGGGCGATGCCCGCGACCGCGAACAGGTGGTGCGGCGCGAAGGCCACGAGCAGCAGGCCGACGACCGCGCCGGAGAAGGTGATGCGCAGCAGCTTCGGCGATCCCAGGCGCGCCTCGAGGCGCGGGGACGCGAAGCGCACGATCGTCATCATCAGTAGGAAAAACGCGAACGCCGCCGAGGCCGCCGCGGTCGAGTAGCCGTAGCCATCCACCATGGACAGGTTGAGCCAGTCGTTCGCCGCGCCCTCCATGAGGCCGGCGCTCATGACCATGAGGGCGATGAGCACAGTCTGTTTCTCGCGCCAGGCAACCCGGGTGAGGCCCTTCGCCTTGCGCTGCGAGGCATCCTTCCCCTCACCCTTATCCTGCGCGGGTGCGAGGGCCGCGACCTCCTCCTTCGTCAGGTAAAAACCGACGGCGGTCCCGCAAGCGAGAAGCTCGAGGGCCGCCAGTCCGAAAAGGTGGGCGCCGAGGGGCAGGCCGAGCTGGGCGGCGAGGGCACCGAGGAGGGCACCGCCGAGCATACCGACCGCGTACATCGCCTGGATGACGGGCACGACGGTGCGGCGCACGGCCGCCTGGACGAGGCCGGCCTCAATGTTCATGGTCGCGCCCCACAGGCCGTTGCCGGCCGCGATCAGCACGAGGCCGGCGGTGGCCAGCGGGATCGAGACGTTGAGCGCGCCCACCCCCGCGCAAACGATGCCCAGAGCCCAGATGAGCACGCCGATGCGGCCCGAGGCCCGCGCGCCGATGGTGGTGACGATCGGACCGGAGGTCGGCAGCGTCAGCAGGGAGCCGAGGGAGGCGATGAGCAGCATCGTGCCGATCGTCGCCGGGGTCAGCCCGAGATCGTCGCGGACGTCGGGCAGGCGCGAGAGCCAGGCGGAGGTGCCGAAACCGAGGCACACGTAGACGACGCCTGTGGCGCGAAGGGCAGCGCGAGCACGCGAAGATGGGACAGACATGCTGGGTAATATACGCGCCGCCAGTTGCAAATGTCAGCGGGGGCGGGCGGGTGTTGATCACCCGCCCGCCCCCACTCGACAGGGACAGGGACTCAGCCCTCGACGGCCGCCTTAAACCACGTCGTGATCGACGTGGGGTGCGTGATGGCGGTGCCGACGATGACGGCGAACGCGCCGGCCTCGATGGCCGCGGCAGCCTGCTCGGGCGTGTGAACACGCCCCTCGCAGATCACGGGAACGTCCGGGAACGCGGCGACGACCTCGCGCAGCAGCTCCAGGTCGGGACCGTCGGTCTTCACGCGGTCGCCCGTGTAGCCCGCGAGGGTCGTGGACACGATGTCCACGCCGGCGTCGACGGCGCGCTGGGCGTCCTCGAAGGAACCGCAGTCGGCCATGACGAGGGTGCCGTCCTCGCGCAGGGCCGCAACGGTCTGCGCGAAGCTCAGGCCGTCCAGGCGCGGGCGGCCCGTCGCGTCCAGGGCGACGATGTCGGAGCCGGCCATGACGCAGGCGCGGGCGTGGCGCAGCGACGGGGTGATGTACACGCCCTCGTGGCCTTCCTTCCACAGGCCGATCACGGGCACGTCGACGCGGCCCTTGATCGCGGAAATGTCGGACAGGCCCTGGCAGCGGATGGCGGCGGCTCCACCGATCTCGGCGGCGCGGGCGATCTGCGCCATCGTCTCGGGGTGGCGCATGGGCTCGCCCGGGTACGCCTGGACGGAGACGATGAGCTTACCCTTCAGGTTTGCAATGAGCGGGTGCATGGTGAACTCCTATGAGTGCAGGAAGAAGGAAACGGCTCCGAGCAGCGGCGCGTCGCCACCGAGGGAACCAACGAGGATGGGGGTGGCGGCGACGGGCGTCATCGCGGAGGCCGCGAAGCCACCGCGCAGGGCGTCCCACCAGATGTCACCGGAGCGGGTCATCGACCCGGACAGGATAACGACGGCCGGGTCCACGCAGTTGACCAACGAGGCCGTGGCCTCGCCGAGCGCAAACGCGGAGCGGGAGAAGCAGGCGGCCGCCAGGGCGTTGCCGGATTCGGCAAGCTCTTGCAGAGCGCGCCCGCCGTCCACCTCGGGGTCGGACTCGCCGCGCAGCGAGTCGTACCAGGCCGTGATGCCCGATCCCGAACAGAAAGACTCGATGTGGCCCTTGCGGCCGCACGAGCACGTCATGTCGGGGGCGAAGTGGTGGTGGATATGGCCCACGTGCCCGGCGATGCCGCGCGACCCGAAGGAGACCTGGCGGTCTTCGACGAGGGCGCCACCGATGCCAGTGCCGACGGCGATCGACAGGACGGAGCGGTAGGGCTGGCCGGCGCCGAGCGTGGCCTCGCCCAGGCCGTGCGCGTGCACGTCGTTGAGGACGCGCACGGGCAGGCCGGTTGCCTCCTGAAGCAGAGAGCCCAGGGGGGTGCCTCCCCAACCGGGCATCGTGCCCGTCGCGGAGACGATGTCGCCGGTAGCAGGGTCGACGACGCCGGCGCTGGCGACCGCGACACCGCTCATCTGCGGGTGAGAGGCGACCAGGGACGAGGCAAGGTCACAGATGCGAGCCGCCACGTCCGCTCCGCCGCGCATCGCGTCGGTGGGGATCGATCCGCGCTCGGTGACCTCGTAGGTGTCACCGGCCTCGACGATGCCCCACCCGACCTTGGTGCCACCGATGTCGAGGGCAAGGAGCGTAGTCATGAGGATCCTTACGAATTGAAAAGGGGTATAAGAAAATCGACGAGGCCGGGGCGCGCGCCCGAAGGCACGCAATATGCGGAACGGAAGTGCCCCGGCCTCGTCGACGTATCAGGAGAGCAGGTCGACCGCGCGCAGCACGGACGCGACATGCTCCATGTTGTCGCCCTCGATGGCGGCAACCGGGCGCGGCATCTCAGGCGAATCGAAGACGCCGAGCAGGTGCAGGGCGGCCTTGAAGGCGCCGACGCCCGCACCGAAGCCCTGCACGCCCTTCACCTGGACGATGCGCATGAGCTCTGCGAGGCGGTCCTGCTCGGCGCGCACGGCCTCCCAGTCGCGGCGCTCGTAGGCCTGCCATTGGCGCACGTAGCCCTCGGGGTCCACGTTGGCCAGGCCGGGCACGGAGCCGTCCGCGCCGGACATGTAGGCGCCGTCGACGACGACCTCGTGGCCGGTGAGGAGCTGCAGCGGGTGGCCGGCGGCCTCGTTGGCCAGGCACAGCCAGCGGAACGCGACATCGTCACCGGAGGAGTCCTTGACGCCGTCGATGACGCCGTCGCGGCCCAGGCGCATGAGCAGGTCGGGCGACAGCTTCGTGTGCACGCACACGGGGATGTCGTAGGCCCACAGCTCGAGGCTGGTGTTCTCCTTGAGGATGCGGAAGTGGCGCTCGACCTCGGTCTCGCCGCCCAGGGCGTAGAACGGGGCGGTCGCGACGACGCCCGTAGCGCCGCCGATCTCCTCCACGGCCTTGATGTTCTCGATGACGCGCTCGGTCTCGGTGTCGATAACGCCGACCAGGAGCGGGATGCGGCCGTCGACGATGCGCACGGCCTCGCGCTGGATCTGGGCGCGGCGCTCGGCGGTCGAGAACGCGACCTCACCGGTGGAGCCGGACACGAACAGGCCGTCGAGGCCGGCCTCGATCAGGCGGTTGATGTGACGCTCGAGCGAGGGGACGTCGAGCTCGCCGTCCTTGAGCGGGATGGCCAGGGGCGGGACAACGCCACGGATCTTCGAAGACATAATTACTTCTCTCCTTCGAGGTTGGGGTGCAGGAGCGAGGGCGCGGCGCCCAGGAGCTTGCGGGTGTAGGGGTCCTTCGGGTCGGCGAGCAGCTGCGCGGCCGGCCCTTCTTCGACGACCTTGCCGCCGTTCATCACGGCGATTCGGTCAGAGACGTATCGCACGGTCTGGATATCGTGCGAGATGAAAACCATCGCCAGGCCCAGGTCCCTCTTGAGGTCCGTGAGCAGGTTCAGGATCTGGGCGCGCACCGACACGTCGAGCGCGGAGGTGGGCTCGTCGGCGATGATCGCGTCGGGGCCGATGGACAGGGCGCGCGCGATGGCCACGCGCTGGCGTTGGCCGCCCGAGAGCTGTCCGGGGAGCGCGTCGAGGGCGCTCGAGGGCAAGCCGACGAGCGAGATCAGTTCGCGCACGCGCTTGGCTCGCGAGGCCTCGTCCCCAATGTGGTGCACGCGCAGCGGGTCAGCGAGCTGATCGGCGACGTGCATGCGGGGGTTGAGGGCCGTCGCGGGGTCCTGGAAGACCACGGAGACGACGCGTCCGATTTCCCGGCGGGCGGCGGCGCTGCGCTTCGTGACCTCCTTGCCACCAAAGAACACCTTGCCCTTCGACGGCATCTGCAGACCGCACATGACGTTCGCGGTCGTGGACTTGCCACAGCCGGACTCGCCGACGATGCCGAGCGTCTGTCCGCGCTCAATGCGCATGTTGACGCCACGCACCGCGTGGACCTTATTGGGCTTGAACAGGGAGCCGGTACGCGAGGTGAAGGTCACCTCAACATCCTTCAGTTCGATGATCGGAGCTTCGGATGTGGCGATCATCGTCTCGGTTTCAACAATCAGAGTTTCGGGGCTCATCGCGCGTCCTCCTGACCTTCTTCGATGATGATGGTCTCGCTCGCCACGAGAACCTCGTCGCGGGGCGGGAGAGCCGCGTACACGTGCTCGGGACCGACCTCGGTGAGGACCGGGCGAATATCCAGTCCGTAATCGGGGTGCGAGGACCGGGGGGCGAAACGATCACCCTTCGGGAAGTCGCGAGGCGAGGGCACGGTGCCGGGGACCTGGTGGAGTCGGCCGGAACCGGACTCGATCGAGAGGACGGCACCCAGCAGGCCGCGCGTGTACTCGTGGGTCGGGTGCGTGAGCAGTTCCTTCGTGGGGGCCTGCTCGATGACCTGGCCGGCGTACATGACGGTGATGTGGTGTGCCACCTCGGCAACGAGCGCCAGGTCGTGGGACACGAAGATCATGGCGAATCCGAGCTTCTCGCGCAGCTCGTTGAGCAGCGAGATGACCTGCTTCTGGACGGTGACGTCCAGGGCGGTGGTCGGCTCGTCCGCGATGATCAGCTTCGGGTCGCGGGTCAGGGCCATGGCGATGAGAACGCGCTGGCGCTGGCCGCCCGAGAGCTCATGCGGGTAGGACTCGAGGGTGCGCTTGGGATCCAGGCCCACGAGCTCGAGGAGTTCCTCGGCGCTGCGGGTGCCGCCGCGGCTGGTCAGCTGCTTCATTTGAGCCTTGATGAGCATGGCGGGGTTCAGGGACGACAGGGCGTCCTGGTAGATCATGGCCATCTCGTGACCGAGCAGCGCGCGACGCTCCTCGGCGGACTTGGACAGCAGGTTCTCACCCTCGTAGAGGATCTCGCCCGTGATCTCGGCCTTGGGATCAATGAGGCCCATGATGGTCAGGGCCGTGATCGACTTACCGCAGCCGGACTCGCCCACGAGGCCCATGGTCTCGCCGGGGCGGACCTTGAAGGACACGTGGTCGACGACGTTGACGTCGCCGTGACGATCAAACTTGATGCACAGGTCCTTGACCTCAAGCAGCGGGGTCTTCTCGAAGTCGGCTTCGAAGCGATCGAAGCGCTGTTCTTCGACGGTCTCGAGGTCGTCGAGGCGGGCCTGCAGGGATGCGGCCTGCTCGGCGTAGGCGCGGCGCGGGTCAAGCAGGAGCTTGTCGGCCTCACGGTCGGAGTCCTTATCGACCTGGGCGACAGCCGCCGACGCGGGTGCCGCCACCATGGCGTCGGTGATGCCCTCAGACAAAATGTTGAGGCACAGGACCGTGATCATGATGAACAGGCCGGGGAAGAACGCGGTCCACCACTTGCCCAGCAGAACCGACAGGTTCGACGAGGCCTCGGACAGGACGTTGCCCCACGTGGCCACGGTGGTCGCCTGGAGGCCCGAACCGATGAAGGTCAGGGAGGCCTCGAGGATGATCGCGTCGGCGACGAGGACGGTCGCGAACACGAGGACCGGGGCGGCCGTGTTACGCATGACGTGCTTGGTGAGGATCCAGGGAGCGCGGGCACCGGAGACGATCACCGCGCGGACGTAGTCTTCACCGTAGGCGGCCATGACGTTCGCGCGAACGATACGCGACAGCTGCGGGATGTACACGAAGGCGATCGAGCAGATGATCACGAGGACCAGGCCGAAGGTGTTACCGGACTTGGACAGCGTGCGACCGAAGACCAGGACGGAGACGGCTGCCATCGCGATACCGGGGACCGCCATCACGATGTCCATGACGCGCATGATCGCTTCGGAGAAGGACTTGCGCACGACGGCTGCGATCGAACCGATGATCGCACCGAAGAAGAGCGCAATCAGGGTCGAGCACAGGCCGATCAGCAGGGAGAAACGGCCGCCGTACAGGACGCGAGCAAGAATGTCGCGGCCGACGTGATCAGTTCCGAACAGGTGCTCGCCGGACGGGGCGCTCCACTTGTCGAAAATCTGATCGGGACCGTAGGGAGAAATGAAGGGCGACAGGACCGAGGCGAGGACAATGAGGGCAAGGATGCCCATTGCGATCTTCGATCCGGTGGACATCGCACCGATGCGCGAGAAACGCGCGCCCTTCGCGGTGACCTTGCCGAGCTTTTCTTTCTGATTCATGCCTCACACCGACCTAATACGCGGATTGATGAGCAGGTAGAGCATGTCAACGATGATGTTGACGACGATGAACGCGATCGCGACGACGAGCGCACCACCCTGCACCAGGGTCACCCAGTTCTCCTGGATGCCCTTGAGCAGGACCGCCTTACCCATTCCATCGATGGAGAAGATAATTTCGATGACGACCGCGCCACCCATCAGGTAGCCGATGCGCAGGCCGAGGACGGTGACGGGCGTGATGAGCGCGTTACGCAGCACGTTGCGGGCCACGACGATGCGCTTGGGGATACCGGCACCCACAGCGGTGCGGACGTAGTCGCGGTCCAGTTCCTCAACCATTGAGGTACGCACGACTCGGGTCATCTGACCGATCACGGGAACCGCCAGTGCGATCGCGGGGAGCAGCATGCGCAGGAACCAACCGCTCGGGTTTTCGCTGAATGCGGGCAGCGGACCCGAGACCGGGAGCTTCTGGACAAATCCCAGGACTAGCAGCGCTGCCAGCCAGAAGGACGGGGTGCCGATGCCGACCACCGAGAACACGCGGATGACCTGGTCGGGCCAACGGTCGCGGTAGAGGGCGGCGAGAACGCCAAGCGGGAAGGAGATGATGACGGCGAAGAACAGGCCGAGGAAGGTGAGCTGCAGGGTGATCGGGAGAGCCTGAGCGACCAGATCACTCACGTGGTTGGACGTTCCAACGCCATAGGTACCAAGGTCACCGTGGAGCATGTTCCACAGGTAGTGACCGTACTGAACGAAGAAGGGGTCGTTGAGGCCGTGCTGCACACGGTACTCTTCGAGAGCTTCGGGGGTCGCGGTCTCGCCCAGAGCCGAGTAGGCCGGGTCGATCGGAGACAGCGACATGATGAAGAAGACGAGGAAGGATACGCCGACCACCATGATCGGCAGTGCCACCAAACGTCGTCCGATGAGTCGCAGAAGGTTATTCACTTCTAGACCTCCATTTCAACGGATTTTGGCAATAGAAAGGGAGGGGTGGCGCCCGACTGTGGCGTCTGCCTCAGGGCGGGCGTCCCACCCCTCCTTTCTGTGATGTCCCGAGGGGACTTACTTAGCGCTCACACCGAGCAGCTGCAGGCCGGTGGAGGAGATCGCCTGGAATCCTTCCACCTTGGCGGGGTTGGAGCCAGTGATCATGTTGCGGAACACGAGCGGGAAGATCACGGTCTTCTCAGCGAGCAGATCCTGAGCCTCGCCCCACTTGGCCTTAGCGGCGTCACCGTCGAGCTGAACGGCCTCGTCCATGATGGACTGCAGCTTGTTGAAGGACTCGGGGTCCGAGGTCTGCCAGCCGTCACGCTTCTTGGTCCAGACGTTGTCGCCGTTCCACCAGGAGATGATGATGCCGGGGTCGGTGCCGAAGACCGAGGGGTCGCCGGGGGCCAGGACGATGTCGTAGGTGGGGTTGTCAACGTCGGTGACGTTGGCGTAGAGGTCAGACGACGCCATCTGCGTGTGGTTGACCTTCAGGCCCAGGGCCTCCAGATCGGACTTGATCTGGGGAACCAGGGAGAGGACCCACGGGTGGTCCGTCGTCACCAGGTTGACCTCGAGGCCGGAGACGCCAGCGTCGCTCAGGAGCTTGGAGGCGGCGTCCTTGTCGTAGGACAGGTCGGTCGAGGGCTTCTTGTAGGCGGGGTTCGCCTCGGGCAGGAAGGAGGTCGCCTCAACGGCCTGGCCTTCGAGCGAGGAGTTGATCAGCTTCTGCTTGTCGATGGCCTTGAGGATCGCGCGGCGAACCTCGGGCTTGTCGAAGGGAGCCTTCTGGGTGTTGAACATCAGGAAGGGGTTGCCGTAGCCGGGCTTGGACTCGATGTTCCAGCCGGCACCCTTGAGCTGGTCCTGCGCGGAGGCGGGAACGGCTTCCATGACGTCGATAGTGCCACCGATGGCGGCGGCGAGACGGGCGGAGTCATCCTTGAGGGACTGCCACTTGAGGGTGGCGACCTTCGCGGGCTCGTTACCGGTGTAGTTCTCGTTGGGAACAGCGGTGATCTCAGTCGCCGTGATGTTCTCGTACTTGTAGGGGCCGGTGCCGATCGGCTTGGCCTTGAGCGAGTCTTCGTCCATCGAGGCGGGGACAACGCGGACGTTGACGAAGCGCTCCTTCAGGTTGGAGAAGGGGTGCTTCAGCTTGATCGTGATGGTGTTGTCGTCCTTGGCTTCGACGGAGTCGACGAAGGTAAAGAACTGACGGTAGATCGACTTTTCGGAGGTGGCGCGCTCGTAGGAGGCCACGAAGTCGGCGGCGGTCACGGGGGTACCGTCGGAGAACTTCGCGCCGTCGCGCAGCTTGACCTCGTATTCGGTGTCGGAGATCTTCTCCGGGTCACCGGCGGCCAGCGCGGGGCTGACGGAGTAGTCGGCCATGTTGAAACGGTACAGGCCTTCGAGGACCTGCCAGTTTGCACCCATGCCGAGCGCCGAGGTGGTGATCGGACCGTAGTCGGTGGTCTCGTAGGCGACGCCGGCGGTGATCGTGCCCTTCGGCCCGTCGGAGCCCTTGGAGCCGCCGTCGGTCGAGGTGGTGGTGGAGGATCCGCCGCCGCACGCGGTCAGGATCATGGCGGCAGCTGCGGTCAGTGCAGCGCCGGTCGCGAAGTGTTTGCGCATTCGCATGTTCTCGCTCCTCATCTTCGAGAATTGGGACGTGCGGTTCTTTTGTTCCGCTCGCTATACTGATTCTATGTTGTCAGACAAATTAGTGCAAGCGATATCACCCCAATCGCCACAAACAACCGATCAGAACCGACGCGTATCAGCACCGATTGACTCAAGATCCTCGGTAACGATGGATGCGATCAAGTCCTATATTTTGCGACATGGATTACATCCCGGTGACCGCCTCCCCACCGAATCAACACTGTGCGCCGACCTCGGCGTTTCACGGTCGTCCGTGCGAGAAGCGCTCCGTCGCCTCCAGGCACTGGATATCGTGACGGTTCGCCAGGGTTCAGGGTCCTACGTCGGCGAAATGTCGATGCAACCGCTCGTCGAGACCCTCGTCCTGCGCGCCGCACTGGATGAGATCAACGGAGCTCAGTCCCTGCACGCGATCATCGACACGCGACGGGCACTCGACCTCGGGATCGCCGTACCCCTCACGCGCGCCATGAAGGGCACGACGAACCCCCACCTGTGGGAGCTCGTCGAGGCGATGACTCAGTACGCACAGTCGGGGTCAACCTACCTGGAGCAGGACATCGCCTTCCACTCCGGCCTACTGGACTACGTGGACAACGAACTCATGCACCAGCTGGTGGCCGCCATGTGGCTGGTCCACCAGAGCGTCACCCCTTCGCTGGCCGCAGCGTCGCGCCAGGAGATGGAAGCCACCGCCGAGGCCCACGCGGCCATCCTGCGGGCGTGCGAAGCCGGCGACCTGGTGGCGTACACCGCCGCCGTCGAGGCACACTACGCCCCCCTCCTCGCGATCATCGAAGGTCGCTAGAGCACACAGAAAAACCTCGGAGCGTTGTGGGGGCACGCGCACCGAGGTTTTCTGTATCCGTTCAGAGGCTGACCGCAGCCTCCCAGAGACCCCGGTCGCGCTCGAAGACCACCACGGCCTCGTCCCCCGCGAAGGCCACGTCGCTGTATCCGAAGGCGCCATCGCCCAAGGAGGAGACCACCTCGGCGCGCACCTCACCCTCCCACGGCGGGGTGAGGCGCAGGATTTCGCCACCCGCGCGCGCGTCGCGGCGCCCAGGGTGCACGAACAGATCCGCGATCATGCGCGCGTTGCAGCCGGGGTCCTCCAGATCCCAGAGGCACGCGCCCTCCCAGGTGCGCCCATCACCCCACGCGAGGAAGCGGGCACCCGACCCCCTTCCCTCGAAGCCCTGGATGCGGCAGTTCGCGACGAGGCGCCCATCCCACACGCCGAGCGTCGTCTCGTCGAGGAGCACTCCCCCATCGCCGACGAGAGGTTGCGCCGCACCGACCAGCCGCCCTCCGCGCGCGTACACGACGCGCACGTGCGTCTCATTCCCCGTGCGCACGACGTAGGGCAGGGCAACGGCTCCGTCATGCGCGACCGTGCCGCCAGACGTCGCAAACAGCGCGTCGGCGCCCGTGAGCTCGTACAGCTCGTCGGTCATGTCCACATAGGACAGGTCCTCGGGGCCGCTCCCCCACGCCCACCAGGCGCGCAGTCGCTCACCGTCCGCGCGCGAGTCCATGTACCCCACGCGCCCATCCGTCGACGCGAACGCCAGATGCATGAGGCCTCCGCCATCGAGGCCGACGCACGCATCCGATGAAACGGACGGACCGCCGAGCGGAAGCGGGCGCGGCTCACTCCACCGCCCCTCGCCCGCGCGCTCCATCCAGAGAATGCGATTCGGGTTGGGCAGGTCCGACGCCATCGTCAGCCCATTAAAGTCAGACCCCATGCCCGAGGCCGGGGCGGGGCGCTCATCAAAGAACAGGATCGTGCGCCCGTCCTTGAGCGTCACGAGGCCGGGGATGCGTGCCTCGCCCGCACCCTTCGGGGCGACGAGGCAGCGCGGAGCGCGGGAATCAGTCATACGCACAGGATAACGTAGGTGCCCCAGCACACATACAAAGAGCCCCGGGGAACCAGGTTCCTCGGGGCTCTGAGATGGAAACCGTCAGCGGGTCTCGCGGTGCGTCGTCGACTTGTGGCAACGCGGGCAGTACTTCGCCAGCTCGAGACGATCCGGCGTGTTACGACGGTTCTTCTTGGTGATGTAGTTGCGCTCCTTGCACTCCGAGCAGGCCAGAGTGATCTTGGGGCGAACGTCCTGGGACTTGCTTGCCACGGTTGTTTCCCTCGCTTAGTTTCGTCGCTCGTGCGACCTGTCGGATGAAAGAGTTGGTAGCGGGGGCGGGGCTCGAACCCGCGACCTCACGATTATGAGTCGTGCGCTCTGACCAGCTGAGCTACCCCGCCGCCGGTAGCGGATGACTCCGCAACCGGAGCCCCGAAAGGGAATCGAACCCTTGACCTTCTCCTTACCATGGAGACGCTCTGCCTACTGAGCTATCGGGGCAACGCCGGAAAGCCTATCGCATCTCCGAGCGCCGAAGCAATCCCGGAGCCTGAGAATGACATCACAGGCGTTACTCACTGGAACCAGCGAGTGGTGGCAGGTGAGGGATTCGAACCCCCGAAGCACGAAGCGTCTGATTTACAGTCAGATCCATTTGGCCGCTTTGGTAACCTGCCGTGCGCCGCTCTCGCGGTGCCGTGAAAGAATAGCATTAAAATAGCTCCGAGCGCCAATCGGAATGACGATTGGCGGAATTCCAACGAAAGGTGCACCCATGGCAGACTCCTCCTTCGACGTTGTCTCCAAGCTCGACCGCCAGGAGGTCGACAACGCCGTCAACCAGACCGCCAAGGAGATCGCCAACCGCTACGACTTCCGCGGCGTCGACGCCGCCATCACCCTCAGCGGCGACACGATCGCGATGGAAGCGAACTCCGCGTCCCGCGTCATGGCAATCCTCGACGTCCTACAGTCCAAGCTGATCCGCCGCGGCCTGTCCCTGAAGGTTCTGGACTACAAGGACCGCGAGCCCAAGGCCTCGGGCAAGCTCTTCAAGCTCGCCTGCCCCCTGAAGGAGGGCATCCCGCAGGACACCGCGAAGAAGATCTCCAAGCTCATCCGCGAGGAGGGCCCCAAGGGCGTCAAAGCCCAGATCCAGGGTGATGAACTTCGCGTTTCCTCAAAGTCCCGCGACGACCTGCAGGCCGTCATCGCCCTGCTGAAGGGCCCCAAGGGCGAGGAGCTGGACGTCGCGCTCCAGTTCGTGAACTACCGCTGATCGCTGAGAGAGCAGGGGCGGGCGGCCGGTTTCGACCGGCCGCCCGCCCTCGTCTCTATGCCTCAGTAGCCCGCAATCTTCTCCAGGCGCGCGATGCGCTCGTCCATCGGCGGGTGCGTGGACAACACGCGCATGAGAGACTCCCCACGGAACGGATTCGCAATCATCATCGCGGCCACGGGACGCGTCCGCGGAGTGTCCTCCATCGGGCGCCGATCCGTCGCCATCTCCAGCTTGCGCAGCGCCGAGGCGAGCGCCAGCGGATCCTGCGTCAGCATCGCACCGTCCTCGTCAGCGTCGAATTCACGCGTGCGCGACAGCGACAACTGGATCAGCATCGACGCAATCGGGGCCAGCAGACTCATCGCGAGGAGGCCGACGACACCCACTCCCCCGCTCTCTCGACGATTCCCGCCACCAAAGAACAGCAGTGTCTGGGCGATGGTCGTAATCACGCCGCCCATGGCCGCCGCGACAGACGTCGTCAGAATGTCGCGGTTATACACGTGCATGAGCTCATGCCCGAGCACCCCGCGCAGCTCACGCTCATTCAGGATCGCCAGGATGCCCTCCGTGCAGCACACGGCCGCGTTGTTCGGATTACGGCCCGTCGCAAACGCGTTCGGCGTCAACGTGGGCGCCACCCAGATCGTCGGCATCGGCTGCTGGGCGCGCGCCGCCAACTCCCGGACAATCGCATAGAGCTCAGGTTGCTCCGACTCGCTCACCTGATACGCACCCATCGACCGCAACGCAATCGTCGCGGAATTCCAGTACGAGAACGCCGTCTGGGCCAGCCCAATGGCCGCAAACACAAAAATCCAGACGACCCGGCCCGTACCCGACGCGATGAGCGCGCCGATGGCAAGCAGCAAAGCCCACATACTCCCCAGCAGGAGGGTCGTCTTCAGACCGTTGTGATAGTTGCGATGCACCATACGCGCGATCCTATGGGGGTTACCTGAGAAGCACCTGGGAACCAGCCGAATCCCCGTTGAGAAACAACCCCCGACGGCCAGCAGGCACCAAACACAACGCGGCTCGCCACAGCCCCGTTCCCCCACGCGACGAGGCCGCAGCCGGAAAACCCAGCCAGGGCCTCGTTCACGTCACGGACGCGTCAGTTGCGCCGCCCCGGACCCGTGTAGTCGTCGAAGCGCTCGGGGGCGGTGGGCACGCCCATCTCGCCCATCTCGCCGATGTGATCCACCGTCTTGGGATCCACCTGCGCGCCGCGCGAAATATCCGTCATGGTGCGACGGGAGACGACCTTGACGCGCTCGCGCGTGCCACGGCCACCCGGAAGCTCGCCGTACGCCTCGCCCAGAGCCTGCTCGTACGCATCCAGGAGCTCCCAGCCCTCCCAGGTCGTGAACTCGACGCCACGGGACTCCAGGAGCGCCACCATGGCCTCGTGGCCCACCTCGGAGGTCTTCGCGTGCAGGCGGCCCGCGCCAGCGTCTTCCACGAGGTGGGAGATCGTCTGCTGGGCGTCCGACTTCGTCGAACCGATGAGGCCGACGGGGCCGCGCTTAATCCAACCGGTCGCGTACACGCCCGGGATGACGGGGGCGGACTCGTCCTTCGTGGTCTCGCCCTCGATGACGCGCCCCTCCACGTTCGGCACGACGCCGGCGCGCTTGTCGAAGGGCAGACCCGGGATCGGCGAGGAGTAGTAGCCCACCGCGCGGTACACCGCCTGCACGGGC
This sequence comes from Pauljensenia sp. 27098_8_83, assembly GCF_041432695.1. NCBI lineage: Bacteria > Bacillati > Actinomycetota > Actinomycetes > Actinomycetales > Actinomycetaceae > Pauljensenia > Pauljensenia sp. 27098_8_83. The sequence goes on from NZ_JAPWAD010000007.1 coordinate 61,340, forward strand.
CACGTCGTGATGACGCCCGTGCCCGACACGCTTCCGTCGCCGTTGAGCGCCGTGCGCTCGGTGCGCAGGGCCTTCACGTGGCCGTTCTCGTCCGCGACGATCTCGACCGGGGCCTGGAACAGGTGAATGTGGATGCGACGCGAGGCCGTGTGCTCCTCCGGATCCGCCATCGCGTAGCTCGTCAGGGTCTTGACGACCTGACGCTGCTGGTTCGACGCACGCAGCGCCTCCTCCGAACCCTCGTCGAAGTCGAAATCCTCTTCCGAGACGATGACGTCAACGTCGGGCACCTTGCCCAGCTCGCGCAGCTCCAGCGGGGTGAACTTCACCTGCGCGGGGCCGCGGCGGCCGAACACGTGCACGTCGGTAATCGGGTTATCGGCCAGGGCCTCGGCGACGTTGGCCGGCACCTCGGTCTTGAGCATGTCCTCCGCGTGCTTAGCCAGCACGCGCGACACGTCCAGGGCCACGTTACCCACACCCAGGACCGCGACCTCGCGGGCCTTCAACGGCCACGTACGCGGGTAATCCGGGTTGCCGTCGTACCAGGACACGAAGTCGGCCGCACCGTAGGACTCGGGCAGGTCCACGCCCGGGATATCCAGCGGGTGATCACGGTCCGCGCCCGTCGCGATGATGATCGCGTCGTAGTGGTCGCGCAGGTCGTCGATCGTCACGTCGCGGCCCACCTCGACGTTGCCGAGCAGACGAATGTCGCCACGCTGAAGGATCTTGTACAGCGCGACGATGATCTGCTTAATGCGCGGGTGATCCGGCGCGACGCCGTAACGCACGAGACCGTAAGGCGCGGGAAGACGCTCAAACAGGTCGATATTCACCTCGAGCCCCGACTTCGACAGGATGTCCGACGCGTAAATACCAGCGGGACCAGCGCCAATAACGGCGACGTTGAGCGGTGCCAACCGAATTCTCCTTCTATGACCGCGCGCGAGTGCGCGCACCTGGGGTCTCAGTCTAGCGCCCCGATGCCAAGGGCAACCTTAGCTGAGACCCCTCACACACCTCAAGGCACGTCGCACATACGACGAGGCCGGGGTGCCTCCCCCACGTACGAGGCCTCAGCATGTTCGGTTCAGAGGCGACCTCTGCGCCGCCCTCCCAAAAGTCGCATGCAATTCGACTGACCGAACTTTTCTCACCACCCAGAAACGTTGGAATTGCAACGACACTATTTCAAAACATAAAAGGTTGACAGGGAAATTGCATGCAACATTGTTGAGGAACCATGACGAGGCCCCTACAAGATCCGGCCACGACCAGGACAGGTCGAGAAACATGCGAACGCGAAACCGCCGCCTGGGTCCACTGGTACAACACCCGCCGCCCCCTCTCCCTGGGCGGCATCACACCACAACAAGCAGAAAATCAACACACAACAACACGAAAGGAAGCGGCCTCAACAAGCCTCCACAAAACCCGGGACTTGACACACCCGCTAAGGGGCATTGCACCCGTTACGTGGCGCTGCACCCGTTACGTGGCGCTGCACCCGAACAGAAGGGGTGCAATGCCTACGGATCGGGTGCACGACCCCATCCGTCACAAGCTCACATGCGGACCTGCCCGAAAGGACGTCCACGTACCCGACAGGCTTGGCTGGGCCCGGCGGCGCAGTCCAATCAGCTGGCTGGACCCCGGGGCGGCAGGGCCTGACCGGCCTTCGAGACAACGAGCCGAGCGGGCGGCTCGCGACGCTCGCACGGCATAAGGCCCGGGCCCGGTGCGCGCGACGAGGCCGGGGCCAGTCGCGCTCTCGTGCGCAGCCGACCCCGGCCTCGTGAACGTTTATCAGACCAGGCGATCCACCATCAGGTTCGCGAACGCCTCCAGCGCGGTCTTCGCCTCGCCCTTGGGCAGCGGTGCCAGCGCGGCGACCGCCTCATCGGCCCAGGTGCGCGCCAGCTGACGCGTCTCCTCGAGCACGTCGTGACCGCGCAGCTGCCCGACCACCGACGCCAGGGCCTCATCCGACGACAGATCCCCCGTCAGCTCGCGCAGGATGCGCGCGCCGGCCTCGTCGATCGTTCCGGCCGCCTCACGGCGACGCAGCAGGAGAACGGGCAGCGTGTCCACGCCCTCGCGCAGATCCGTGCCGGGCGTCTTACCCGACTGCTCGCCCGAGGACGCCAGATCCAGCACGTCGTCGGCGATCTGGAAGGCGACACCCACCTTCTCACCGAAGTCGCTCACAACGTCAGCCACCAGCTGGCCGGCGCCCGACAGCAGCGCGCCGAAGGACGCGGCGGTCGACACGAGCGAACCCGTCTTATCCGCCAGGACCTGAATGTAGAAATCGACGCGATCCGCGCCGTCCGTCGGACCGAAAGTCTCGTTCAGCTGGCCCTCACACAGGCGCTCGAAGGTGCGCGCGTGGTGAGCCACCATCTCCGGACCCAGCGACGCCACAAGCAGCGACGCGCGGGCGAACAGGATGTCGCCCGCCAGGATCGCGCGGTTGTTCCCCCACAGGTGCTGCGCCGAGGGCACGCCGCGACGGGTGGGAGCCGAGTCCATGACGTCGTCGTGATAGAGGGACGCCAGATGCGTCAGCTCGACGGCCGCAGCAGCGGTGATGACCTGGTCGTCCAACGCGCGCTCGGGATCGCCCAGCTGCGCGCACACGAGGGTCAGCAGCGGACGCATCCGCTTGCCGCCCGCGACCGCGAGGTGGCGCGTCAGCTCATCCGTCAGATCACGGGAGGACGACACGGCGTCGAGGAGACGACGCTCGACGACCTCGAGCCCCGGGGTAATACGGGACTCGAGGTCGGGAACATGAAGATCGGGTGTTTGAGCACTCACGGGATCAGTATGACGATCTTTTCCAGCAGACTCAACACGGGACCGGGGAAGACGCCCAGCGCGATCGTTCCGAGCGCGCACACGATGATCGCCAGAGCGGACAGGCCCTCCGACTTGACCACGACGGAGTCCTCACCGGGTTCGGTGAAGAACATCAGGCGCACGAGGCGGAAGTAGTAGAACGCGGTGATCGCCGAGGCCACGAGGCCCACGATCGCGAGCCAGCCGATGCCGCCCTTGATCGCGTCGGAGAAAATCACGAACTTACCAACGAAACCGCCGGTCAGCGGGATGCCCGCGAACGAGAGCAGGAAGACCAGCATCGCACCCGCAATCCACGGGTTCGTGCGGCCGATACCCGCCCACTTGCGCAGGCTCGTCGCCTCGCCCAGGACGTTGCCGTCCGCGTCACGGCCGCGCACGAGCGAGACCACCGCGAAGGCACCAACCGTCGCCAGGCCGTAGCCGAGCGTGTAGAACAACACATGGCCCGTGCCGCCCTTCTGGATCGCGAGGATACCCATCAGGATGAAGCCCGCGTGAGCGATCGACGAGTACGCCAGCATGCGCTTGACGTCGTCCTGCACGAGGCCGGCGAAGGTACCGACGACAATCGTCAGGACCGCGACGGCCGCGAAGACGTACAGGTAGTCCCACTGCAGGTAGGCGGCGACAGCCTGGTAGAAGCGGGCCATCGCGGCGAAAGCAGCGATCTTCACGGCGGCGGCCATGAAGCCCGTCACCGGGGTCGGGGCACCCGTGTACACGTCGGGGGTCCACGCGTGGAAGGGCGCGGCGCCCACCTTGAACAGCAGACCGACCATCACGCAGAACACGCCGACGAGGACCATCCAGTCCATGTTCGTGTTCATCGAGATGGCCTGGCCCAGCGCCGAGATGCGCAGCGAGTTGGAGAAGCCGAAGAGGAACGCCGAGCCCATCAGCATGAAGCCCGAGGAGAAAGCACCCAGCACGAAGTACTTGAGGGCCGCCTCGTAGGACAGCTGACGGCGGCGACGCGCGGTCGCGGCCATGATATACAGGGGCAGCGACATGACCTCAAGGGCCACGAAGAGCGTCACGAAGTTATCCGCCGCGGGGAAGATCATCATGCCGCCCAGCGAGAACAGAGTCAGCGGGAACATCTCGGAGCGCTGGTAGCCCTTACGCTCCGACAGCTCCTCGGCAGCCGAGTCCGGGCGATCCGAAGGCTGACCGGCGAACGCGCCGTCACCGACAGTCGTGCGGTCGGCCATCACCAGGACGGCGAGGAAGCCGATGATCCCGAGCACCGACTGGGCGCCGATCGTCAGCGGGTCCTCAATGTACTCCCCCAACGAGGCCGGGGCGGCCACGACGGGAGCCCAACGCAGCGCGAGCATCACGCAGGCACCAGCGGTGGCCAGGATCGACAGGCCAATCACGATGGGGCGGCGGGCCTTGGCCGGGGCGAAGGCCTCGACGAGGATGCTGAGGACCGCGCCGCCCAGCACGATGAGGATCGGCGCGAGGCTCAGCCACGGAACCTCGGGGGCCTGGAAGTTAGCCATGGGTAGAACGTTCACTGTGCGCTCCCTTCAACGGCGGCCGGGACCTGCGAGTTGGCCAGGTCGAGGTCTGAAGCAACCGGGGTCAGGGCGCTCACGAGGGGCGCCGACCAAATACCAAGGATGAGCATCGCGGCCACGAGCGGCACCATGACGCCGCGCTCACGAGCACCCAGGTCCGCCAAGTCCTCCTTGCCCTTGCCCGGGGCGCCGGTGAAGACGCGCTGGTAGGGCATGAGCACGTACATGGCGGCGATGACGACGCCGAGAACTGCGAAGAGCGCCAGCGCGCTGTTCACCGACCAGGTGCCCATGAGCACGAGGTACTCGGGGACGAAGCCCGACAGGCCGGGCAGCGCGATGGACGCGAGGCCGCTCAGGAGCCACAGGCCCGCGAGCACCGGGGTCACGCGCTGCATGCCCACGTACTCGCGCATGTCCTGCGTGCCACCGCGGCGCGACAGCCAGCCGGACAGCAGGAACATCGCGGCGATCGACACGCCGTGAGCGACCATGTAGAACATGGCGCCGACCAGGGCGATCTGCGAGCCGATGAAGATGCCCAGGACCATGAAGCCGAAGTGCGACACCGAGGTGTAGGACACGAGGCGCATGATGTCGTTCTGGCCGTTCGCCGCAAGGCCACCCCACAGGATGGAGATGACGGCGAGGATGCACATCACCCACTTCGCGGACACGGCCGCGCCGGGCGTGAGCTGCAGGCACAGGGTGATCATGCCGAAGGTGCCGATCTTGTCCAGGACGCCGACCAGCAGCACCGAGGTGCCCGGGCGGGCGACGGCAGCCGTGTCGGGCAGCCACGTGTGCACCGGGACCATGGGGGCTTTGATCGCGAACGCAACCATGAAGGTCACGAAGATGATCATCTGGATGACGAGCGGGGCGCTCGGCAGGATCTGGGCGAGCGTATCGATGCGGAAGAACGTCGACACGTCCTGCGTCACCTGCGAACCCTTTGCCCACAGGTAGAGGATGCCACCGAGCATCACCAGTCCACCGAAGAGCGAATACAGCAGGAACTTCATGGCGGCCTTGTGACGCGCCGCTTCGTCACCGACGCCGTAGCGTCCGATCATGAGGTAGAGCGGCACGAGCATCGCCTCGAAGGCGAAGTAGAAGACCGTCAGGTCGTAGGCCGCGAAGATGACGACCATGAACGACTCGAGGGCCAGGACCAGCGCCGGGTAGGCGCCGCGGTCCGCAGCCTCGTCCTCATTCCAGCCCGCGATGAGCACGAGCGGGACGAGACCGAGCGCCAGCAGGACCATCACGAGGCCCAGCGAGGTGACGCCGAGCGACCAGGTGATGCCGATCTGGGGGATCCACAGGTGGGACTCGTACACCTGGTACGAGGCCGGGGCGGACCAGTCGAAGGCGGAGGCGGCGACGTACACACCGAGCGCGAGCTCGACGAGTGCGATCACCAGGGCGATGACGCGCCCGGCGGCGCGCCTCAGGGGCGGGACGAAACCGAGGAGGGCCGCGCCCGCAGCCGGAACGGCCACGAGGACGGACAGCCACGGGAAGTTAGCAGCAATCATTGCACTTTCCATTGTCGTGTACCCCTTACAGCCTGAATCCGAGGACGATGGCCAGGGCGAGGATGACGCCACCCAGGATGTAGGCGGCGTACGTGCGCACGAGGCCGTTCTGGGTGATGCCGACGATGCGTCCGAGCAGCTGCGAGCCGGTGCCGAGGCCGTTCAGCGCACCGTCGATGGCGCTCGCATCGCCGACGGTCGCGACGGTGACGAGGCCCTTGGCGGGCATCATGAACAGGGTCTCGTTGACGGCGTCCTGGTAGAGGTCGCGGCGCGCGGCCTCGGTCAGGGCGTTGCCTGCGGGGACGGAGGTGGGAACCTCGTCGCGACCGTACTTCATCCACGCGATAACAGCGCCGAGGATGACGAGGGCGAGGGTGGCTCCCTGAATGACGTACTCGTTGAGGACGGGCTCGCCGTGCATGACGTGGCCGATCGAGGGGACCAGCCAGTTGGTGAAGGTGTTCCCCACGGACAGGGCACCGCCGAGGACGACCGCGCCGATGGCGAGGATGATCATGGGGATCGTCATGAGCGGGCCGGACTCGTGCGGGTGCACGGGCGCGCCCTCGGCCTCGGTGGTCCAGCGGGCCTTGCCGTGGAACGTCATGAAGAAGAGGCGAGACATGTAGAACGCGGTGATGCCCGCGCCGATCAGTGCGACGGGGCCGTAGACCCAGCCGGCCCACAGAGCGGTGTTGCCTCCGAAGCTGTCGGCACTGAAGGCGGCCTCGATGATCTTGTCCTTCGACCAGTAGCCGGAGAACGGCGGAACGCCGAGGATGGCGAGCCAGCCCATCATGAACGTCAGCCACGTGACCTTCATGGCGCCGCGCAGGGCGCCGAAGCGACGCATGTTCACCTGATCGCCCATGCCGTGCATGACGGAACCGGCACCGAGGAACATGAGGGCCTTGAAGAAGCCGTGGGTGAAGAGGTGGAAGATCGCGAACGCCCAGCCGATGGGGCCCAGGCCCGCGCCCAGCATCATGTAGCCGATCTGGCTCATGGTGGAGGCCGCGAGGACCTTCTTCATGTCGTCCTTCGCGCAACCGACGATCGCGCCGAAGAGGAGCGTGATCGCACCGATGATGGCAACCGCGGTCGCGGCGACGGGGGCCGCGACGAAGACGTCGCCGGAACGGATGATCAGGTAGACGCCGGCGGTGACCATCGTGGCCGCGTGAATGAGCGCGGAGACGGGGGTCGGGCCAGCCATGGCGTCACCCAGCCACGCCTGCAGCGGGAACTGCGCGGACTTACCGCAGGCAGCCACCAGCAGGAAGATACCAATGACTGTCGCGGACGCCGCGGGGATGGAAGCAACCTGGGAGGAGACCACGGAGAAGGACACCGAGTGGAACGAGGCGACCATCGCCATCATGGCGATCAGCATGCCCATGTCGCCGACACGGTTCATGATGAACGCCTTCTTGGCGGCCACCGCGTTGGCGGGGACGTGGTTCCAGAAGCCGATCAGTAGGTAGGACGCCAGGCCCACGCCTTCCCAACCGGCGAAGAGGCCGGCGTAGGAGTCCGCGAGGACCAGGGTCAGCATCGCCGCGATGAAGAAGTTCAGGTAGGCGAAGAAACGGCGGCGGGCCTCGTCATGCTCCATGTAGGCAATCGCGTACACGTGGATGAGCGAACCGACGAAGGTCACCAGGATGACGAAGGTGATCGAGAGCGGGTCCACGAGGAGACCGAAGTCGACGGTGAAGTCACCGGCGGGAATCCAGGTGAACAGGGTCTCGCCGAAGCGGCGCGCGTCCACGGGAGCGTTCCACATCTGGGCGGCGATCGCCGCACCAACCGCGAAGGTCGACCAGGATGCGAGGGTCGCCAGCAGGTGGCCCCACTTGTCCGATGCGCGGCCCAGCGCCAGGAGCAGGCCCGCGCTGGCCAGCGGAATGAGGATGAGCAGCCACGCGTAGGCGGCAACTCCGGTGGCGGCGACCGTATCGTAGACGCCGGTAGCCTGTGCGGAAATGAAGGTGGTCATGAGTTACGTCCTCCCTCAGTTCTTCAGCAGGTTGAGATCGTCCATGCTCGTGGTCGAGCGGGAACGATAGATGGACACGATGATCGACAGGCCGACGACGACTTCGGCGGCCGCGACGACCATGACGAAGAACGCCATGATCTCGCCGTCAACGTTGGAGTTAATGCGCGCAAACGTCACGAGGACGAGGTTCGCGGCGTTGAGCATCATTTCGACGCCCATGAGCGCGATGACCGCGCTGCGGCGCACGAGGACCGTGGTCGCACCGATGGCGAACAGCACACCCGCAAGGATGAGGTACCAGGCGAGGCTCACTTGCTCTCCTCCTTCTTCTCAATGGGGGTGGTGGTGCGCGCCTTGCGGGCCCGCGGCTGGGCCAGTCCGGTGGGCGCGGCGGCGCCGGGCATCCCGAAGGAGCCGGAGCGCGGGACGTCGGGCGTGCGCCCGATGGTGTAGGGCGACTCGTCGAGAGAGTCGGTCGCCGCGGTCTCAGTGCGAGCGAGCGCGAGCTGCTCGGAGACCTCGGGGGCGACCTCGCCGATCGTGCGCGTCAGGCCGCGCACGCGCAGGACGCGGGGCACCGACTCTTCGAGGGGACTCAGGGTCTCACCCGAGATGGCGGGCACATCGGCCGCATTCGACTGGGCGTAGACACCGGGCGCGGGCAGCTGGCCGATGCGAGAGCCCTTCTCGGCAAACGCACGCATCTTGTTGCGCGCCGTCTCGAACTGATCGGCCTTGGGGGCCAGGCGATCCGAGTGGGTCAGCAGCATCGCGCCGACGGCGGCCGTGATCAGCAGGCCGCCAGCGAGCTCCATGCTCAGCCAGTGCTCCTGGAACAGCGTGATCGCCAGGTCGGTGATCGGCTGGTTGGAGTAGGGGTCAACCTCGTCGGCTTTGTGCGGCGTGGGAACGGACTTCAGGATCGCGGTCGCAACGATAACGATCAGTCCGAGGCCACCGAGCACGGCCGAGACGATTGCGCCACGGCTCTGGCGGGCGTAGTCGTCGGAGGTGCCGATGCCGATCAGCATGATGACGAAGAGGAAGAGCATCATGATCGCGCCGGTGTACACGACAATCTGCGCCACGCCCAGGAAGGGCGCGCTATTCGCGATGTACAGGACGGCCAGGCCGAGCATGACGCCGACCATGCAGATGACCGAGTGTGCGGCCTTCTTAAAGAAGAGGACACCCAGAGCGCAGGCGACCATGACGATGGCCGTGCATGCGAAGAGGATGATCTCCCCCGTTGACCCCATCATGGGCCAACCGTTGGACAGGTTCATCAGTGTGCCTCCTCGGCGACTCGTACCGTCTTGAGGGAGGGGTCGTCGGGGCGGCGGCTCGCAACCCAGTCAACCTGGGCGGCGGTGGGGCCGGTGACTTCCCCGCGGTAGTAGTCGATGTCGTTCTTACCCTCGACCATGGGGTGGGGCGCTGCGAGCATGCCATCGGAGAGCGGGACCAGGAGGTCTTCCTTCTCGTAGATGTCGTCCTCGCGGGTGTACTTGGCGATTTCGAAGTCGTTCGTCATCGTCAGGGCGCGCGTGGGGCACGCCTCGATGCACATGCCGCAGAAGATGCAGCGCAGGTAGTTGATCTGGTAGACGCGGCCGTAGCGCTCACCCGCCGAGTACTGCTCTTCGGGCGTGTTGGATGCGGCCTCGACGAAGATCGCGTCAGCGGGGCACGCCCAGGCGCACAGCTCACAGCCGACGCACTTTTCCAGGCCGTCGGCGTAGCGGTTGAGCTGGTGGCGTCCGTGGAAGCGGGGCATGACGCGCGCGGGTTCGCGCGGGTACTGCTCGGTGACGGTGGGCCGGAAGAAGGAAGCCATGGTGACTCCGTAGCCGGCCATAGGCGCGACGAACTGGGCGAACGCACCCTTGGGGTCATGCTCGAAGAGCATTTCCTCGTCGGTGGTCTTCTCACTCATCGGTGGACTCCTTCGGGCTGTCGATTGCCGAGGCCGGGGCCAGTTCGCCCTCAATGGTGGCGAGGCCGCGCGGCGAGGCAACGGGGGTCTGTCCGGGCAGCGGCGGGACGGGGAAGCCGTCCTCGAAGCCCGTGTATTCGCGCTCGGATGCGGGGATTTCCTCGGGCTCGGGCTTGTCGGTCAGCCAGATGATGCCCAGGGCGATCACGAAGATGACGCCCACGCCTCCGAAGAGGATGTGGTTGGGCAGCGCCACGAACTGGGTGATGCCGCGCACGAGGGCGACGAGCACGAGCCAGCCCAGGGCGATGGGCATGAGGCGCTTCCAGCCGAGGTTCATGAACTGGTCGTAGCGGAAGCGCAGCAGCGTGGCGCGCGTCCAGATCAGCAGGAACATGAAGAACCAGATCTTCAGGAAGAACCACAGCAGGCCCCACCAGCCGGAGTTGAGGAACTCGACGTGGGACAGCGGCCACGGGGCGTGCCAGCCGCCGAAGAACATCGTGGTGGCCACGGCCGAGACGTTGAGCATGTTGACGTACTCGGACAGGTAGTACCAGCCGAACTTCATCGACGAGTACTCAGTCATGTGGCCGGCGACGATCTCGCCCTCGGCCTCGGGGAGGTCGAAGGGAAGACGGTTGACTTCACCGGTGGCGCTGATGCAGTAGATGACGAACGCGGGGAACAGGGTGAATGCCCACCAGAACTGTCCCTGAGCGGCCACGATCTGCGAGGTGGACATGGAGCCCGACATGAGGAACACGCTCACGAGGGACAGGCCCATGGCCAGTTCGTAGGAGATGACCTGTGCGGAGGAACGCACGGCGCCGTACAGGGGCAGGGTCGAGCGGGTCGACCAGCCACCGAGGACGATGCCGTACAGGCCCAGCGAGGCGATCGCCAGGATGTACAGGGAGGCGACGGGCATGTCGGCGAGCTGCAGCGGCGTGGAGATGTTGCCGATCTTCACGTTCGGGCCCATCGGGATGACCGCGTAGACGCTGAACGCCGCGAAAGCCGCGATGGCGGGGGCCAGGAAGTACAGGAACCGCTCGGCCCGGCGGGTCCACATGTCCTCCTTGAAGAGGAGCTTGCCCGCGTCGGCGAACGCCTGGAACAGGCCGAGGGGGCCCGCGACGTTCGGGCCGGGACGCGTCTGCATGCGGCCCAGGCCTCGGCGCTCGACCCACAGGGCGAGGAGCACGTTGGCGATCAGGAAGACGATGATGAACACGGCCTTGATGAGGCTGAGCCACCAGGTTTCCTGGCTAAAGTCCGCGGCGGTGTATTCCGGGACTGCGAAGGGTGCGAGTGTCATCGTGCCACCTCCTGCGTGGCGCGCAGGGTCGCGACGGTGCCGGCACCGCCGAGGTTTTCGTGAATAACGGAGCCGGTCGAGCACTCGGGCACCCACGCGACACAGTCGGGCAGGTCCGCGATGGCGGCCGGGAGGGTGATCGTGCCTCGCTCGGTCTCAAGCGTCGCGTCCGCTCCGGGGGCGATACCCGCGGCGGCGAGCGTGGCGGCCGAGGCCAGGAGGACGGGGCGGCGGGCCGAACCGGCCAGCCACGGGGCACCATCCTGGAGGCGACCGGCGTCGATCATCGGCTTGTGGGAGGCCAGGACGACCTCGCCCTTGCCGGCGGCGGCGGGGGCCTCGGGCGAGACCGGAGCGAAGGCCTGCGGGGCACCATCCCACTCCATGAGAGGGTTGACTTCCTCGTACAGGTCAGCCAGGGCCGTGATGCCCAGGTCGAGGTCGAACTCCTCGGTGAGGCGCACGAGCACGTCGCGGTCCGTGAGGGACGTTGCCGAGCGGGCCTGGCCGAAGGGACGCAGGCGGCCTTCCCAGTTGATGTAGGTGCCGTTCTTCTCGACCGCGGGGGCCACCGGCAGGACGACGTCCGCGCGCTCGGTGATCTCCGAGGCGCGAACCTCGAGCGACACGAGGAAGGGAACCTCGTCGAGTGCTTCGCGCACAGCGGCCGGCTCGTCGAAGTCGCGCACGTCGACGCCGCCGACGACGAGAGCCGCAAGCTCGCCGGAGGCGGCGGCCTCGATCATCTGCTCGGCGTCGAGGCCGCGCTCGGGCAGCTCGCCCCAACCGAGGGACTGCGCCCCGGCCTCGTCGATGCCGCGACCGAAGGGAAGCAGCCCCGGGAGGAGGCCGGCCTCGACGGCGGCGCGGTCGCCGGCGCGACGCGGGACCCACGCGAGGCGGGCACCCGTGCGCTCGGACAGAGCGACGACGCCGGAGAGCAGGCCGGGGGTCTGCGCGGCGCGCTCGCCCACGAGGACGATGCCACCGGAGAGGGCCTGCGCGAGATCCGCGTAGGTGCCGCCAGCGGCGATCGCGTCGACAACGCCGGGCTCGGAGCCGGGGGCGGCGTGCAGGACCTGAGCGTTCATCTTGCGCGAGCCGTTGGAGGTGAAGGGCGCGACAGTGGCGACCTTCAGGCCCGACTTACGCACTCCCTTACGCAGGCGCAGGAACATCGCGCCGCACTCGTCCTCGGGCTCGAGGCCGACCAGCAGTACCTGCCCGGCGCTCTCCAGGTCGGAGTACGTGACGTCGAGGCCGGAGCCCGCCACGTAGGAAGCCAGGAACGAACGCTCTTCCTCGGTGGAACGACGCGAACGGAAGTCGATCGAGTCGGAGCCGACGACGGTGCGCGCGAACTTGGACCATGCCCAGGCGTCCTCGAAGGTGAGGTGGCCGCCGGGCAGGAAGCCCACGGACGAACCCGCCTGCTCGAGGCCCTCGCGGACGCGGTCGAGCGCGTCAGACCAGGAGGTGGGAACCAGCTCGCCGTCCTCGCGAACGAGCGGAGTGGTCAGGCGATCGACCTTGTCCCATTCGAAGGCGAAGCGGTCCTTGTCGGTGATCCACTCTTCGTTGACCTCGGGGTCGTTGCCGCTCATGCGACGCACGACCTCGCCGCGGCGCACGTCCTGACGGATCGCGGAGCCCGACGCGTCGTGCTCGGTCACGGCCGCCGTCGACACGAGGTCGAAGGGACGCGCGCGGAAGCGGTAGGACGCGGCGGTCAGAGCGCCGACGGGGCAGATCTGAATGATGTTGCCCGAGAAGTAGGACGCGAAGGCGCGGCCCGACACGTCGCGCTCGGCGACGGACAGCTCACCCTCGTTGAGGGAACCGACGATCGCGTCCGTGCCGAACGGGGACGACAGGGACGAGGTCGAGGCCTCCTTGGCCTTGGGATCGAAGAAGTCGAGCGTGGTCGTATCGAAGCCGCCGACCTGCTCGCCCATGAAGTAGTGGTGCTCCGTGGGGGCGGTGCCGCCGCCTCGGCCCTGCAGGTCCATGAACACGTCGCCCGAAATCTCCTTGCCGAAGCGCACGCAGCGCTGGCACAGGATGCAACGCTCGCGATCCAGCAGGATCTGCGAGGTCAGGCGCAGAGGCTTCTTGAAGGTGCGCTTGGCGTCCGTGAAGCGGGACTTGCCGCGCCCCTCGGTGAGCGCCTGGTTCTGCAGGGGGCACTCGCCGCCCTTGTCACAGACGGGGCAGTCCAGCGGGTGGTTGATGAGCAGGAACTCCATCACGCCGCGCTGGGCGCGATCCACCACCTCGGAGGTGTGCTGGGTCTTGACGACCATGCCCGGGGTGACGGTCTGTGCACACGAGGGCTGGGGCTTGGGCATGAAGCGCAGCTCGCCCGTGTTGCGGTCGGGCATGCCGACCTCCACGAGGCACTGGCGGCATGCGGCCACGGGAGCCAGCAGCGGGTGGTCACAGAAACGCGGGATCCGGATGCCGGCCTGCTCGGCCGCGCGGATCACGAGCGTGCCCTGGGGGACAGAAACCTGAACGTCGTCGATGGTGACGTCGATCATGTTGGGTGCGTCGCTCATCGGCCACCTCCTCGCGCGTAGTTAGCGGACGCCTCGTAGGGGAAAAGCTCGCGGGCGGGCGTGGTCAACCCGGCCTCGAACTCGTCGCGGAAGCGCTTGATGCCCGACATGATCGGGGTTGCTGCGGCGTCGCCCAGCGGGCAGAAGCTGCGGCCCGCAATGTTGTGTGCGATCTCGTCGAGCAGGTCGACGTCGCCGGGGCGGCCCTCGCCTCGCTCGAGACGCAGCATGATTTGCTTCATCCAGTAGGTGCCTTCGCGGCAGGGCGTGCACTTACCGCAGGACTCGTGCTGGTAAAACTCGGACCAGCGGGTGATGACGCGGACGACCGAGACTGTCTCGTCGAACACCTGGAGGGCGCGCGTACCCAGCATCGAACCGGCCGCGCCCACGGACTCGTAGTCGAGGGGCGTGTCCAGCTCGTCTTCGGTGAAGATCGGGGTGGAGGAGCCACCGGGGGTCCAGAACTTCAGCGTGTGACCGTCGCGGATACCGCCCGCCATCTCGATGAGCTCACGCATCGTGATGCCGAAGGGGGCCTCGAACTGGCCGGGGTTGTTCACGTGACCCGACACGGAGAAGATGCCGTGGCCCTTGGACTTTTCGGTGCCCATGGACGCGAACCACTCGGGGGAGTTGCGGAAGATGCCCGCCACCTGAGAGATGGTCTCCACGTTGTTGACGACCGTGGGACGGGCGTACAGGCCGGCGACCGCGGGGAACGGGGGCTTGAGGCGCGGGTGGCCTCGGCGACCCTCGAGGGAGTCCAGCAGGGCCGTCTCCTCACCGCAGATGTAGGCGCCAGCGCCCGCGTGGGCGGTGATGCGCAGGTCGCCGAGCACGCCGGACTCGGTCGCCTCGCGCACGGCCTGCAGCAGGCGGCGGTACACGTGGGTGACCTCGCCGCGCAGGTATACGAACGCGTGGTCGCAGCCGATCGCGCGCGACGTGATCGCGATGCCCTCAATGAGGACGTGCGGGTTGCCCATGATGAGCGGGATGTCCTTGCAGGTGCCCGGCTCGGACTCGTCGGCGTTCACCACGAGGTAGCGGGGGCCGCCGTCGGCCGGGGGCAGGAAGGACCACTTGAGGCCGGTCGGGAAGCCTGCGCCACCACGGCCTCGCAGGCCGGAATCCTTCACGGTCTGCACGATCTCGGCGGGCTCCATGGTCCGGGCCTTTTCGAGGCCCTGGTAGCCGCCGCGGCCCCGGTAGGAGTCCAGCGTCCAGGAACGGTCCTCTCCCCACCCGTTGGTGAGGATCGGGGTCAGCGGTCCGGGCGCAACGTATGCGGTACTCACTTCGCCTCTTCTCCCTTCGTGTCAGTGGCCTCGTCGGCGACCTCCACGGCGACCGGTTCGGTCCAGCCCTTCGCCGCTGCGATCTCGCGGCCCAGCAGGGTGGAGCGGCCCGCGGAGGGGCCCTCGTCCTCGTGGCCGTCCAGGAAGCCGGCCAGGACGCGCTCGTTCTCCTTGAACGTGGGGGCCACGACGGGACCGCGCGTCGGGTGAATGTCGCGGCCGGCCTGGATGTCATCGATCATCGCCAGCGCCGAGGAAGGGGTCTGGTTGTCGAAGAATTCCCAGTTGACCATGACGACGGGCGCGTAGTCGCACGCCGCGTTGCACTCGATGCGCTCGAGCGTGATCTTTCCGTCTTCGCTGGTCTCATCGGTGCCGACGCCGACCTTCTTGGAGACCTTTTCCCAGATCTCGTCGCCGCCCATGACGGCGCACAGCGCGTTCGTGCACACGCCCACCAGGTAGTCGCCGGTGGGGTGGCGCTTGTACTGCGTGTAGAAGGTCGCGACGGCGCTGATCTCTGCGCGAGGCAGGTCCAGCGTGGCGGCGATGAAGTCGATGCCGTCCGGGCTGACGTAGCCGTCAACGGACTGGATCAGGTGCAGCATCGGCAGCAGCGCGGAACGCGAGTGACCGTCCGGGTAGCGGGCGATGATCTGCGCGGCGTCCGCCTGCAGGCGTGCCAGGGTGTCGGGTGTGTAGCTCATCGGTCAACGCCTCCGAGAACGGGGTCGATAGCGGCCAATGCGACGACCACGTCGGCCAGCTGGCCGCCTTCAGTCATCATGGCCAGCGCTTGCAGGTTGGCGAAGGAGGGGTCGCGGAAGTGCGCGCGGAACGGACGCGTGCCACCGTCGGAGACGAGGTGAACGCCCAGGATGCCCTTCGCGTGCTCGACGGTCTGGTAGACCTGGCCGGCGGGCACGTGGAAGCCCTCCGTGACGAGCTTGAAGTGGTGGATGAGGGACTCCATGGACTCCCCCATGATCTCGCGGACGTGCTCGGCCGAGTTGCCCTGGCCGTCCGTGGCGACCGCCAGGCGAGCGGGCCAGGCGATCTCCGGGTCGGCGACCATGGTGGGCGCGCCCTCGCACTGGTCCAGCTTGTCGAGCACCTGCCAGATGATGCGCATGGACTCGTAGCACTCGTCGAAGCGAACCATCGTGCGGTTGTAGACGTCGGACTTGTCGCGGGTGGGAATATCGAACTCGAAGTTCTCGTAGCCGCAGTAGGGCTGGCTCTTGCGCAGGTCCAGGGGCAGGCCGGCGGCGCGCACGCCAGGGCCGGTCGAGCCGAGGGCCATGAGGCCGCTCAGCGGCATGACGGCCACATCGCACAGACGCTTCTTGAAGATCGGGTTCTCCACGAGGATGTCCTGGAGCTCGCCGATGTCCTTACGGCACCGACGCAGGCGGTCACGGATGTAGTCCGTGGTGCCCTCGCCGATGTCCTGCACGACGCCGCCGGGGCGGATGTACTCGTGGTTCATGCGCAGGCCGGTGATGCGCTCGAAGATACGCAGGATCTCCTCGCGGCCACGGAAGCCGATCGTCATGATCGTGGTGGCGCCCATCTCGTTACCGGTCGAGCCGATGGCGACCAGGTGCGAGGCGATGCGGCACAGCTCCATCACGAGGATGCGGATGAGGGACGCGCGCTCGGGGATGTCCTCTTCGATGCCGAGGAGCTTCTCGACGCCGAGGCAGTAGGCGGCCTCCTGGAAGAAGGGAGCCACGTAGTCCATGCGCGTGCAGTATGCGACGCCCTGAGCCCACGTGCGGTACTCCATGTTCTTCTCGATGCCGGTGTGCAGGTAGCCGGTGTCGATGCGGGTCTCGCGGACCTTCTCGCCGTCAAGCTCGAGGATGAGGCGCAGAACACCGTGGGTCGCGGGGTGGACCGGGCCGAGGTTGACGACGATGCGCTCGGAGGTGATGGCCTCGATCTCGTGCAGGACGTCGTCCCAGTCGCCGCCCTGGGTGAGGACCTCGGGGATGTCCTCGATGGGCAGGTCGGTCGCGCCGGCGGGCGCGTGGAAAGCGGTGGTCATCAGTTCACACTCCTACGAACGTCGGCGGAAGCGTTGACGGCGCCCTTGAACTCGACGGGGATGCCGCCCAGCGGGTAGTCCTTGCGCTGGGGGTGTCCGACCCAGTCATCGGGCATCGCGGTGCGCGTGAGCGAGGGGTGCCCGGTGAAGACGATGCCGATGAGATCCCAGGTTTCGCGCTCCTGCCAGTCGTTTCCGGGGTAGACGGAGACGATGGAGGGGATGCGGGGATCCTCGTCGGGGCACGTGACCTCGAGGCGGATCATGCGGTTGTAGGTGATCGAGTACAGGGGGTAGATGGCGTGCAGCTCGCGGCCCTTATCGAGGGGGTAGTGCGCGCCGTTGGTGCCCAGGCACAGCTCGAAGCGCAGGTCGGCGTCGTCGCGCAGGTACTTGGCGACGCGCGCGATGTGCTCGCGGGCGATGAAGATGCCGAGCTGTCCACGGTCGATGGTGACCTTTTCAATGACGTCGGAAACCTTCAGGCCATCGGCGGCGATGAGCTCTTCGAGGACGTCAACGACCTGGTCGAACCAGCCGCCGTAGGGGCGGGAGGCCTCGCCGGGCAGGAAGGAATCGGTCACGAGGCCGGCGAAGCCGGAGGTGGAGGAGTCGGTGCCCGCGCCGAAGAGGCCCTCGCGGTGGGCGATGGGCTCGGGGAGGGCGAATCCGCGCTGGGACGAGGCCGGGGCGACCTCGGCGGGCGCGTTTTCCTCGGGGGTGGAAAGGTCGCTCATGCGAGGAGTCCCTTCATCTGGTGGGTGGGGGTCGCCTCGAGGGCGGCCTGCTCGGCGCGACGCGCGATCTCGCGGCGGTGAACGCCGAGGGGTTCCTTGCCGATCTGCTCGCGCAGGACGAGGACCGCGTGGATGAGGGCCTCGGGGCGGGGCGGGCAGCCGGGCAGGTAGACGTCGACGGGGACGATGTGGTCGCAGCCCTGGACGACGGCGTAGTTGTTGAACACGCCGCCCGAGGACGCGCACGCACCCATGGAGATGACCCACTTGGGTTCGGGCATCGAGTCGTAGACGCGGCGGATGATCGGCGCCATCTTGTGCGACACGCGGCCCGACACGATCATCATGTCGGCGTGACGCGGCGAGGCGCGGAAGACCTCGAGGCCGAAGCGCGCCATGTCGAAACGGGGGGTACCGGCGGCCATCATTTCGATGGCGCAGCACGCCAGACCCATGGTGACGGGCCACTGGCTGTACTTGCGTGCGAGCCCGAGGACCTTTTCGACGCTGGTGAGCGCGATGCCCGCGGGCAAGGATTCTTCAAGTCCCACTTGTCTGTTCCTTACTTATATCTCAGTAATCCAGGCCGCCGCGTCGCCATTCGTAGGCGTAGGGGACGCAGAGGGTGACCAGGAAGCTCATCATGACGACCAGTCCGAACAGGCCCAGCTGGTTGAAGCTGACGGCCCACGGGTACATGAACACAACTTCGATGTCGAAGATGATGAACGTCATGGCGACCAGGTAGTAGCGCACCGGGAATCGACCCTCGGTGAGGTGAGCGCTGGTCGGCTGGATACCGCACTCGTAGTTGTCGGCCTTGGTTGTGGACTTCTTGGTGGGGCCCAGGATCGCGGAGGCGCCCAGGCCTCCGAAGGCTAGTACGAGGGCAGCTGCCGACATGATGAGCAGCGGCACGTAGGGATTCGTCATCGTTCCTCCCGGTTATCGGTAGTGGTGGTCATGCGGGGCGCACCACCTTGGTCAGCATTGTGATGAGTTGGTCGTCGAAGTCGCCCCCGGTCCTCTCGTACCCGTCCGACAGGAGTTTGTGGACGAGCGTCATGAGGCGCGGGATGGGCAGCCCGACGTTCGTGCAGGTGCGCATGATCGTCGGGTTTTCGATGAGCGCGACAAAGATGCGGCCCAGCTGGTAGTAGCCGCCGTATTCGTCGCGGAGCATGTGGGGGTATTCGCTCATGGCGCGGTCGATGCCGGCGCGGTGGGAGCGGGAGCGGGCCTGCGCGATGCACGAGGCCGCGTAGCGTCCGGCCTTCATAGCCGGGGCGATGCCTTCGCCGTTGTAGGGAGAGACCATGCCGCCGGCGTCGCCGACGAGGACGAGGCCCTGAACGTAGTGAGGCTTGCGGTTGAAGCTCATGGGCAGGGCGGCGGAGCGAAGCGCACCGATCTGGTTCTCGGGGGTGAAGCCCCATTCCTCGGGCAGGTTCGCGGTCCAGGTCTTGAAGACCTCGCGGTAGGGCAGGTTGGTGGCGCCGGCGCGCGAGGCGACGGAGCCGAGGCCGACGTTGACGATGCCGTCGCCCATGGGGAAGATCCAGCCGTAGCCGGGCAGCAGGTCGGAGGCGCCCGGGGTGCCGCTCCACAGTTCGAGGTGGGATTCCATCCATTCCTCGTTGCCGCGGGGGCTATGGAAGTAGGCGCGTGCGGCCACGCCCATGGGGCGGTTCATCTTCTTTTCAAGGCCGAGGCTGGTAGCCAGTCGGGCCGCCACTCCCCCGGCGTCGACGGTGATGGAGGCGCGCACCGTGGTGGTGGTGGCGTCTTTGCCGCGCCCGCTCTTGGCCTGCACGCCGACGACGCGGCCGGAGCCGTCCTGGATGGCGCCGACGACGGTGACGCCCTCGTAGAGGCGTGCGCCCGCTTCGACGGCGCGCTGGGCGAGCGCGTGGTCGAGGTCGACGCGGGCTCGGGTCATGCCGTAGCCGGGCAGGGACTTCTGGTCGGGCCAGTCCATGTGGACGGTGTGGCCGCCGCCAATGACGGTCAGGCCGCGGTTTCGCATCCAGCCGGTGGTGTCCACGCCCATTGCGATGAGTTCGTGGACGGCGGCCGGGGTGAGCCCGTCGCCGCAGATTTTGTCGCGCGGGAAGGGGTTTTTCTCCAGGAGGATGACGTCGAGGCCGGCTCTGGCCAGGTGGTAGGCGGTGGAGGACCCGCCCGGGCCTGCGCCGACGACGACAACGTCAGCGCTCATGTCGCTAGGCATGGTGGATGCCACGGCATTCCTCCGTCATGTGGTGCGCGGGTGCGTCCGCGCGAGTGTGCAAAGTGGATGAAGCGTGCACATCACTTCATTCCGCAAGAAAGCCTAGCTAGGTCACCCTCACCTCGGCGACCGAGCGCACTTTTCCCCGAAATGTCAAGGAACGAGGCCTGGGCAGGCCACGCTCATACGCTACATTTGCGCAAGGGAACTCTGTCGTAAATGGTGGCCCCGGCCTCGTCGCGCCGGGCGTCACGCACACCGAGACGAGCCCGCGCGACACCCTCACACAATTCGATACGATGACCCGCGTCGAGACGACCAGCGTTGACGCCGAGTACCCACTCATCCGGCGCAAGACACGCGCGACACACCTCGGCACACGACCATTGAAGGGGAGCATGCATGGGCTCAGAAGAACAGACTCATACCCGCAAACGACGCACCTTGATCGCCGTCGCTTCGGCAGCCGTCCTTACGCTCACAATCACGGGTACCGCCTGCGGGTCACGCCAGCCCAGCGCAGATAGCCAGGCACAGTCCGCACAATCGCCCGCGCAATCCTCCTCGGACCTGGCCCCCACCCAAGAATCTGGAGCCTCCGCAGCCACCCCGACACCGACCGAAGCAACACCGACCACGCCTGCGTGCGAGGACGGTTCCCCCACGCCGCTCGGTACGTGCCTCTATCCCGCATCGGTCCAGTGGCTCCCCGACCTCCTCCCCGACCCGCGCGAGGTGGACCGCACCGATCCCGAGCAGGTCGCCATCGCCTACACCATCACGCGTAATACGTGGGATGCATCGCGCGATAAATCCAACGCCTATGCATTCATCCGCGCGAGCGTGTACGAAGTACCGGAACGAGCGAGCAGCCACACGAAGACGCCCGACCTGGAGCACGGTCAGGGTGAATTCCTACCGCTCCTGGCCAACCGCGCCCACACGACCGTCACCATCACGGGCAGCAACAACCATGGGCAGCAGCCGAACACTGACCCGACGCGCTGGTACGGAAACGTCTACTACCTGCGCAACTACTCCGACGATTCGTTGGAGCCCGTGAAGGGGCGCGAGGTCGTCTTCCTGCGACTGCAGGACGATGGCACGTGGGCGGTCGTCGACAGCGGACCGTACTAAACGAGCCAGCGCACGCACTCCATTGACGAGGCCGGGACCCCACACAAGGGGCCCCGGCCTCTCACTGTTCCGGTTAGGCGCTGCTGCTACTTCGCGTGGTAGCGCGGACTCGTACCGAGGTGCGTCGGGTACGGGTTCGTGGTTGCTCCGAGGACGGATTCGTCCAGGCCGCGGTATGTGTACGAGTTGTCGAAGACGATCTCAGCCGGTGGGACGACGCCGTCGACATACTGCGCGATCTCTTCGGGGGTCGGGCTGGACCCGCCTCCCTTGTCCGCGAGGGGGTTGACGTCGGGGTACTGACTGGGATCAGTGTTCATCATTGTCGCGGGGCTCGCGAGGCCGTAGCCGGTGTACTGATTCCACCCGCCGTCCGGGTTGACAGTCGTGTGTATCAGCAGCTGCAGCAGCTGGTTCGACGTCGCATCGGGCCACTTCTGGCGAGCCATCGCGAGGAAGCCAGCGACGATGGGCGTGGAAATAGATGTTCCGTTACTTTGAACTAACGCCCCGCTCGGATACTCACGAGCAGTTAACGGACCGCCCACCGCCGCAGTTGTGACCCCCTGTCCCCAGGAGGAATATGTTGCCCGCGCACCGTTTGTATCAACCGCAGACACACCCACGACACCTGACCAATACGACAGTCCATCTGCGGTTTCATCTCGAGCTTCGTTACCAATGGCGTCAGTAATGATAACCCCTTGGCTAATAGCTCGGGCGACTGCCCACTTTATCCCGTTACCGTGGTCTTTCGAGCCTGTTGCATTAGTAATGATTGACGCACCATCGTTAATCGCATGATTAATGAGAGATGCGTTGGAGGTAAGGTCAAGCCCCTCAGGAGTGATACAGTCACTCCCCACGGCGCTCGTCTTATCCACGTTGACATATGACAGCAAAGAGACCTTTGGCGCTACACCGTATTCATTGGCAACTAATACGGACGCAACCGCAGTACCGTGATTCTTGCTTTCTATGCTTGCGTCGACAGTGCATGGGCTCTTATCGGTAATGTGTGCATCACGCAGCTCCGGAGCAGTCACATCAACTGGCCCATCAATCATCGCGATCGTGACACCTTGACCCGTGTAGCCCTTGGCCCTTGCTTGGTCGAGGTGATAGTACGCAAAGTAGGGCTGATCGGCTGCGGTGATGGTGTCTGCGGCATGTGCCGGAGCAACGGGAACAGCAACGAGTCCCAGGGCGAAAGCGGACGCAGAGGCAACAGCGAGCGGTACGCGCATGGCCTTGTGCTGAGTGGTCACCATTGGCGGGGATCCCATCCATCGTCCTCACGCTTCGCTGGGGTCAGGTCCTTGTCCGAGCCGTAGGTCTGAGACATGGGATTCACGTAGCCTTCCGGCAGCCTACTCATCGCCCTACTCTCGATTGTCATCTTTATTTCCCCGGCCTCGTCGTTATCGACAGAAGTTACGGCAGCGGCTTGACGGCGCGGTGCATGCAGGCGATGCCGCCGGTGAGGTTGCGGTACTCGACCTCGCTCCAGCCGTTGGCGGCGATCATACGGCCGATTTCCTCCTGGGCGGGCCACTGGCGGATCGACTCGACGAGGTAGTCGTAGGCGCCGTCGTTCGTGGAGGCCAGGCGCGCTATCGCCGGCATGACGGTCGACTGGTAGACGTTGTACATGCCGCGGAAGACGCGCGAAGGCGGGGTGGAGAACTCCAGCACCACGAGGCGGCCGCGCGGGCGCACGACGCGCGCCATCTCGCGCAGCGCGAGCTGCGGGTCCGGGATGTTGCGCAGGCCCCACGAGATGGTGACCGCATCGAAGGTGCCGTCCTCGAAGTCCAGGTCCATAGCGTTGCCGTGTACGAACTCGATCTCGGGGTGGCGCTCACGGCCCACCTCGATCATGCCTTCGGACAGGTCGCAGGCGACGACTTCGGCGCCACCCTTGGCCAGGGAGGCCGACGACGTGCCGGTTCCGGCGGCCAGGTCGAGGATGCGTTCGCCGGGGTGCGGGGCGACCGCCTTGCGCAGGGCGGTCATCCACACGTTGTTCAAACCGCCCGTCATCAGCGTATCCATCGCGTCGTAGCGAGAAGCGACGGAGTCAAACATTGAGGCGATCTCTTCGGGAACCTTGCTCAGGTCCGCGCGCGGGGATTCAGTCATGCGTCAATACTCGCACGTCTTCCAGCACTGTGCCGCCCCGGCTCCTACCATGGGACCCATGCACAACGACTTCGGATGCTCGCGCCTGACCTTTCGAGCGCTGGCCCTACCCCCGCAGCACCCGGGGTCTACTTGCTCACTAACGTCCTTACTTCCCGATTCTGGGGGCGCCGCCTGGCTGGGTGAGCGCCGCCAGATGATCGGCCTGGGACGTGCGCTGACGCTCGAGTCCGCGGCCCCCAATGCAATCGCCGAGGTGCGCCGCGCGTGGGAGGCGACCCCGACCTCGGCAACTGACCCGTTCACTGACGCAGCACGCCCCGGCGAGAGCGCCCCCACCTCGTTCCCCAGCGGTGCCCCGTCTCCCGTCCTGTTCGCGTCCTTCGCGTTCCGCTCCCCCGCTCGCTCGGTCGCCTTCGTGCCTGCGCTGACTCTCATCGACGAGGCCGGGGCCCGCTGGGCGATCACGGCGGGCATCGGGGACGCCCCGGATCCGCTGGCGGTGGTTAACGAAGCCTTGGCCGTGGCGAGGCCCACCCCGCGCGTGCCGGAGTCCCTGACGTTCGGGCACGGGTCAATGTCGCGCGGACAGTGGCGCGACTCGGTGCGTGCGATGGCGCAGCGCCTGCGCGAGGGGGCCGCCGACAAGGCCGTCATGGCGCGCGATATGACGGTGCGCTGCGCGCACGGCTTCGACGAGCGTTTCCTGCTTGAGCGCCTGAGTGATCTGTACCCGTCGACGTGGCGTTTCTGCGTGGATTCGCTCCTCGGCGCGTCCCCGGAGATGCTGATCGCGGCCTCGGACGGCACGGCAAGCTCGCGCGTTCTGGCGGGCACGTGCAAGCCCGGCGAGGGCGAGATGCTCGCGTCGAGCGCGAAGGACCTGCGCGAGCACGACCTGGCTTCCGAGTCCGTGTCCTCGATCCTGACGCGGCTGTGCACCTCGGTGACGACTCAGGGGCCGTTCCTCCTGTCACTGCCCAACGTCGTCCACCTGGCGACGGACGTGCACGCGCGCCTGGGGTCGGCGCACCTGCTGGATCTGGTGGCTGCGCTGCATCCGACGGCGGCCGTGTGCGGCACCCCGCGCGATGCGGCGATGCGCCTCATCGAAGAGCTGGAGGACACCGAGCGCGGCCGCTACTCGGGGCCCGTGGGCTGGGTGGACACGGCGGGGAACGGCGAGTTCGCGATCGCGCTGCGCTGCGGGCTCACGTCGGGCACGCGCCTGCGTCTCTTCGCGGGTGCCGGCATCATGCCGGATTCGGACCCGGACGCCGAGCTGGCCGAGACCGAAGCAAAGATGCGCCCGCTCCTGGACGCCCTCGGGGTCTGACCGACCCGTCGACACGCAAAGGCCCGCCGCCCCGCATTTTCATGCGTCTGCGCAACAGCTGAATGAGGTCTGCCCGCACGAAGGATTCGCCGGTGACGGAGCATTACACCATTTAGGGCGCATTGCACCGGCTCCCAGCTGGTGTAATACCCAGCTAAATGGTGTAACACCACTTAGCAACAAGCCGAATCGCGCTCTCAGCAAGCATCGCTACTACTTCTCCTGCATCGCGCCCTGTGTCCGACCTTCAAGAGCCCGTCCCCACGCACGCCGAAACCCACTTCGGGCACCTCAACGGCTTGATTGCGCCAACG